>JAOTSC010000040.1 GCA_030247525.1 bacterium
ATATATACGATATTTATAACAATATTTGTAAAACGAACTCGCATTACTTATTATTAACTGACCGGTCAGTATGTACCTTCTGACTCATTGTTGAGATTAAAGACACCCCCATGCAACCTTACGGGGAATTGATGCAACTAATGCAATACCGACCAGTCGGTTTTGGAGAAACCATGACAGAACATCAATCACAGGACGTTCGCCGCGAACAAATTTTGGACGCCGCCATGTCTTTGTTTGTCGAACAGGGTTATGAAAACACATCCGTCGATGAAATCGCCCGAAGTGCTGGACTCTCGAAGGGAGCCATCTATTGGTACTTTAAGAGCAAGCTGGAAATTTTGTTTGCATTAACCGACCGCAACATTCGCAACAGCCAGAATGAGTTGGTTCAAATCGCCGCGCAAAACGATTTTGGCCCGGCTGCTTTGTACAAGGTTCATCGACCACTTATCGAGCGCCGACTTTCCACCAAAGAGTGCAACAAACTTTTTGGACAACTGATCGCACTGGGCCGACGATATCCAGAAATCAGCGACCGGATTCGCAAGTACTACAAAGACTGGGATGACGTTTCTAAAGGTCTGCTCAACAAGGCAATTGAAGATGGCGCATTTCGTCCCGTACATACTCTCCATCTTGCGCAGGCGATCTCGGCGATGTACGACGGACTAACCATGCGCAAAGAATTGGATCCAAATCTTGAAATGGTCGAAATCCTCGAGACAACGACCAAACTTTTATATGACGCACTTACTCGCGCGGGAGTCAGTGCACTGATACCGGAGAAAAACTGATGAAGAAGTTTCAATTACTCTTCTTGTTGTCAATGTTATTCCTTGTTCCTGGAATGGCATACGCCCTGACACTGGAAGAAGCGATTGCAATTGGCAAGAACCGTTCCTTGAAACAACAAGAACCAAAAATCGATCGGCAAAAAGTAAACGGTCAGATAAAGGAAGCGTGGTCGAATGCGTTGCCGCAATTAGACGGGAGCGTTGCCTATCAACGCTCGTGGAAACAAAATGTAATGTTTGTTAACATGGGCGGCGAAACCCAGCAATTCAAGATGCAACAAGCAAACAGCGCTACCGGCAATGCAACGCTGAACCAACCGATTTACACCTTTGGCAGAGTCGGTTCAGGTTTGAAAGCGGCGTATGCCGCACGACGGGCCAACGATCATCAATCTGCCAACACCGAGCGTTTAATCGAGTTGGAAGTGATGAAACGCTACTGGTCGGTGTTGCTGCTGCGTGATGTTGTTGCTGTCCGGCAGAATGGATTGGCGGTGAGCGATAGTGCTTTGCAGAAAGTAAAGCGACTGCGCGATGTCGGCATGTTGAGCGACTACGATGTGTTGCGCGCTGAGGTGCAAGTCAGCAACCAAAAACCGCAGCTACAACAAGCACAAAATGCGTTACGGCTATCGGAATTGTCGTTGTTCGAGTTTCTCGGTGTCCCGATGGATACAGCAATGTCAATCGATGGGAATCTTGCCGAGTACGGCATATCCATTCCGGAAAATGCATCGATGCAAAATGTGCTGAAGCGCGACGATCTTGAGGCGTTACGCGATTTAACCACCATGAGCCGCAACGTCTACAACATATACAACAATATGCATTGGCCGGTCATTGGAGCTCAGGTTTCCTATAGTTGGCAATGGTCGGATGACTACTGGCACTTGAAACCAACCAACAACGCTTCCTCGGTTGCTGGTGGTATCGCCATACAGATTCCGTTATGGACGAGTGGTAAAAACTCCGGTGTCGCTCAACAGCACAAAGCCGATTGGAAAAAAATGGAGTTGCAGCTCCGACAGGCGGAACGCGGCGCACGCCTGCAGTATGAATCGGCACTCCGGAATTATCAAGCAGCGGTTGAAACCGAAGCGGGTGCGACGATTGCCGTTCAGCAAGCTGAACAGGCACGGACAATCGCACAGACCAAACTCGCACAAGGTCAACTGACTCCACTTGAAATGGATGCTGCGCAACTTGACGAGTTGGTCGCAAAAGTATCTTTGGCACAAGCGCGCTTCGATCGGCTGGTAGCGGCAGCGGAGACGCGGATGGCATTGGGCGATAAACCCTATCGAACGTTAGCGAAGTGAAGTAAAGGATTCTCAAATGAAAAAGATTCGAATTTTGCTCTATTCAATGGTAGTCTTGGCATTAATCGCAATCGTCGCTGGTAAAATGATCCGACAAGCCAAAAGTGATTCATTGAGCGACCCGTACACCGGCATTATTGCAGTAAAAGGTCTCGTTACAAAACCCGAGTCGTTCATCCGCATGATTGATGAAACTGGTGTGTTAGCGGGAAACAAAGAGTCGTTGGTTGCTGCTGAAACCGGTGGTCGCGTGGTAGAGATTAAAGTGGAAGTTGGCAGCTTTGTCAAACAAGGTGATCCGATTCTTCGACTCGACGATGAATTGTATCGGCTCGAATCAGAACGAGCTAAGATCGCTTTCGATAAAGCAAAACTCGACAACGACCGGTTAGAGCGGTTGTATGCTCAAAAAAGTATCTCCGATTCCGAAATCGAAAATGCCAGACTTGGCGTCAAAGGTGCTGAAGTCGCATACCGGATGGCGTTGAAAACCTATCAGGACGCCACTGTTCGCGCACCGTTCAGCGGGACCATCGCGATGAAAATGACAGAAGTCGGACAGATGGTTGAGCGCGGCGTTCCCGTTGTGCAAATGGTCGACGTCAGTACGCTAAAACTTACGATCCAAGTCGCCGAAAACATGGTGAAGTACGTGACGAATGGGGCTACCGCTCAGGTGCTGATCGATGCCATTAACGATTCCGTTGAAGGTCGCGTGACTGCGGTAGGTTCGCGAGCAATGACCGGTTCACGCACATTCCCGGTTGAAATCCGCATTCCCGGAAATGCAAAACTTCGTTCCGGTATGTTTGCCCGGGCAATCGTTTCAGCGGCGACGATTCCCGATGCGATTTTACTTCCTCGAGCTGCGATTCTCCCCGATGTCGGACGCCAAATTGTCTATTTAGCCAAAGGGAAAGTCGCCGAAAAAGCGATTGTAAAATCCTATGGCAGCAATGGTGATCTCTTCGCCGTCGAGGGATTGAAAACTGGCGATACCGTCCTCACGACTGGAAACCAAAATTTATCGCACGGTTCACCAATCGCTGTAACGCTTGAGTAAAATTGATTTTGGTAATTGGATACATGGCACTGAATTGATATTCGTTCCTACACCAATACCTATCCTTCTTAGAGGTATCTAATGACGTTAACGGAACTCTCTATTAAACGCCCGGCAGCGTTGGTGATGTTCTTTCTTGCTGTTGCCGTATTCGGTTTGATTTCCTATCAAAAGTTACCGGTCGACTTGTTGCCGTCGATGGACTGGCCGTGGGTAACTGTCGTAACGACTTGGCCCGGCGCAGGACCAAAAGAAGTCGAGACGATGATTACAAAGCCACTCGAGGACGCGGTAATCTCGTTGAACAAGTTAAAGCATGTCCGTTCCTTCAGTCGGGAAAACGTATCGGTGGTGTTGCTTGAATTCGATATGTCAGCAAATGCGGATGCGGTTCTTCAGGAAACACAGCGGGTGATAAACACCGTACGAGCGCAGTTACCGGACGATGCAAAAGAACCACAATTGTATAAATCCGACCTCGGCGCAATCCCGGTGATTCGCTTGGCAGTGAGCAGTAATCTGCCAGGATCCGAACTCTTTACACTGGTTGATCAAAAAGTGAAACCACGACTGGAGCAAATCGATGGCGTTGGACAGATCCAACTATCGGGAACCGAAGAGCGTGAAATCCAAATTGCCGTCGATCCGGATCGCCTCCGCACCCACGGTTTATCACTCAGTGATATAAACAAAGTTCTGAATGCAGAGAATCTTGACGTACCAGCGGGAAAAATCACCAGCACTTCACAAGATTTTATTGTTCGCTACTCGGGAAAATTTGTTACGCTCGATGAGATCGAGCGAACCCGCATTCCACTTGCAAGCGGTGGTGCGATATTCTTGCGCGACATCGCAGCAGTTTCCGACACGATTAAGTCCGATCGAACACTCACCCGGGTAAATTCGGGAAAAGCGCTCGGTATCCAAATCGTGAAACAATCGCAGGCAAACAGTGTACAGACGGCTGAGCGGGTGCGACAGGAGTTAAAAAAACTGGAGAAGGAATACGCCGGTACGATAAAGTTCGAGATCGCTCAGGACATCACAATCTTCACGAAGAATGCTGTCAATGAAGTTAAGCGAAACGTTTTGGAAGCACTTATCGTAGTAGCATTGGTGTTATTGATCTTCCTTCACTCCTTACGCAACTCGTTAATCGTGTTGGTAGCAATTCCTCTTTCGTTGGTAACCACATTTATAACAATGTCAGTGTTTGGGTTTTCGATAAACCTAATGACGATGATGTCGTTGGGAATGGTAATCGGTGTACTGGTGGATGACTCCATCGTCGTACTGGAAAACATCCATCGCTGGCTGAAAAAAGGCGCCGACCCGGTAACTGCCGCAATCAAAGGTCGAAACGAAATTGGATTGGCTGCTGTTTCGATTACGATGGTCGACGTGGTCGTGTTCCTGCCGGTTGCATTTTTGGAAGGCTTGGTCGGAAACATTTTCCGGGAATTCTCACTGGTATTTGTCTCTGCTGTTTTAATGTCGCTACTCGTTTCCTTCACTGTAACGCCGTGGCTAGCGAGTCGCTTGAATAGCGAAGCGAACATCGAAGGCGAGAAGTGGATGCGTGGATTTGCCCGACGATTCGAGAAATGGTTCCATAATCTGGAAAACAGATATCGCAACATCTTACGCTGGTCACTTGATCACCGGTTCCGGATTGTGCTATTGGTTACGGGTTTGTTTGCACTCTCTATCGCATTGGTGCCATTAGGCTATATCGGATTCGATTTCTTCGCTGCGACAGACCGTGGTGAGTTTGCCGTCTTTACGAAAATGCCGCTTGGAACGCCGTTGGAAGAAAACGACAAGGTCATTGCTCAAATCGAGAACTACATTCAAACGATACCCGATGTCGAACAACTCATGGTAACCATCGGTCAGCAGGAACGTGAATTTGGGTTAACGAACGATCCCCGGCTTTGCGGGATGCAAGTACGCTTGGTAGATCGCAGAGTTCGGCAACGTTCAACAACGGAAATTCAGAATGAGATTGCTCGTTACATATCCCAACTTCCAGGGATGGATGTTGCAATAAACGATATCGGTATTTTTGGTACTGCCAATTCCTCACCAATTCAATACGAAATTCGTGGGCAAGACTTGGATTCGGTACAAGTAGCCGTTGCCCATGCTCAAGCACTCCTCCGCACCATACCCGGCGCTCGCGACGTTCAATCGTCCTATGATCTTGGTGCACCTGAGTTGCAGGTGATTGTTGACCGGGAGAAAGTTGCTGCCAGTTACCTTACTCCCGGTGAAGTGGCGGTCGCTCTCCGTGCTGCCGTCAATGGCGAAATAGTATCACGGTTCCGTACCGGCGAAATCGAAATCGATATTCGCTCAATGTACGCACCACACTACCGGAACAATCCAGCGTTGCTTGGACAATTGGAGATTCGTAATCACATCGGACAAATGGTGAAACTTTCCGAAGTATCACGAATCGACCGTACCAGCGGGCCATCCTCAATTCAACGCAAGGATCGTGAACGGTTGGTGACAATCAACGCCAACGTTGCTGGCCGGACGTTGAGCGAAGTGCAAGGAGCTTTCGACAAGGAAATGGCGAAATTCACTCCCCCGAAAGGTGTATCATTCTACGCATTCGGCGATGTGGAAAACATGAACACCATGATGACCGATATGATGATGGCAATCATGTTGTCAATTCTCTTTGTGTATATGATTCTGGTTGCGTTGTACGAAAGCTATATTCATCCCTTCACGGTTATGTTCTCCCTGCCAATGGCGTTGATCGGAGCACTCTTTGCCTTGGCAATCTCCGGGAAGTCGCTGGCTATGTTTACCATGATCGGTATTCTGATTCTGATGGGATTGGTGGCGAAAAACGGAATTCTACTCGTCGACTTCACAAACCAGCTACGGTCCCAAGGGATGAAGATGCGGGAAGCATTACTAACAGCCGGCCCATTGCGACTACGTCCGATTCTGATGACGACGTCGACAATGGTGGTGGGTATGATACCGTTGGCATTTGCCTTAGGTGAAGGCGCCGATATGCGTTCTGGAATGGGTATCGTGATTATCGGCGGGTTGATTTCGTCGCTGTTGCTAACCCTCGTATTAGTACCGGTAATGTACACCTTCCTCGATCGCTTCAGCCGTAAGTACAAGGAAGAATCCACCACCGAAGCATTGCGGTAACGAGTGGAACGAAACAGTAATCGAATGTCGAAATTGAATCGATGGAAATGAGAATCGGGGTGTAGCAATACACCCCGATTTTACTTTGTGGACAGAGATTTATCTCTTTCGCATTACGTGTTTTATCGCTCGGGTGGAAGCAATTCCGACTAACCAACCAACAATCATTGCAACCGGTAACAACCCATATAGCAATATTAGAAACTCGACAGTGAAGGTCGTCTCAAGCCTTGCAAAAATGCGATCCATCGTCAACCATGCCAATAACGAAACCGCTCCTGCAAGTAATCCGAGCAGAGCACTTAGAAGAAGATACGGTGAGCGAAAATACGAAAGGCGAGCCCCCAACAAATCCATCACAATTGCAATACCCGCAGAATCGACAACAGCCGAGCGTAATGCAATAAAGGCAAACAAAATTCCTAACAGAGCAATAATCGAACCACCGGTGATGACATACTTGTGAGCATCGAAGAATAACCGTTCAATCCGGCTCGCAATCTCTCCCTCGAACACCGCTTCATCAACGCCATCCAATTGATTCGCCAATTTCTGCACTTCCCGAATTCGGAACGGCTGCGCGAATGGAGCGGGAAAAGTGACGATGAATGATGCAGGCAACGGATTATCACCTAACAAATCCAGCAACTCAGAACCGAATTCCTGCGCAAATTTTTCTTGGGCATCTAACGAAGAAACGTATTGAAAAGCCGTTCCAGCAGGCGCACTCCGTTTCAATACTGCTAAAACGCTATCGCGGGTTGCCCCTCCGATTCCTTGTTCTAAATATACTTCGAGTTCAAATTGGCGGAGTAGATTATTTTTGGCTACTGAGCTCAATTGTGAGAGATATATTGAAGCAACAACAGAAGTACACGACACCAACATCGCGAGCCAAAACAGCACAAAACGGATTTTATGCCGCCGCCAAGTGAAGTAGCTTTCGGATACTCGATTCATGGTCGTAGTACCCACCGAGCTGGTTCAGGAACAAATTGGGTATCGCTTACAATTCGTCCTTCACATAATCGGATTCGCCGTGGGAGCAGCGATTGAAATGGTTCGGCGTTTACTGCCGTTACGATGATTGTTGCACCGTTTTCACGCTCATCGCCAATCGCTTGCAGGAATGTCTGTTGGGAAACGGTATCCATGTGGGCTAATGGGTCATCCAATAACAACAGGGAAGGTTCATTCGCCAATGCACGCGCCAATTCGACTCGGGCTTTTTCGCCGGTCGATAAGGTCGCGGGACGTTCACCTGCTCGCCCGGTAAGTCCAACAATCGTAAGCGCATCCAATGCCCGAAGCTTAACCGCTTTCCCCGATAGTTGATTTTGGATGTATAGCGGGAGAGCAACGTTCTCCAATAAATTCCGGTCGGGAAGTAGCGCCGCAGTGGAGGAGACAATGCCAATTTGACGGCGATACTCCGATAACTGTCGCGCCCCTAATTCGTGTAAGTTTACACTATTAACAACTATGCGACCGGAGTCCGGTTTTTCGATACCAGTCAATAATCGAATGAGAGTGGTTTTTCCTGAGCCGACCGGGCCCTCAAACACGACCAATTCTCCACGCTCGATCTGGCAATCGAAATCACGGATACCACCGGATCGATACCATCTTGTTGCGTGTAGAAAAGTTATCATAGTCGTTGTCCGATTCGATCAGATTGTTAGTGCGATTCACTCAAAAAGGACGCGATTGCGACGCCGGAAGAAGTCCCGATTCGATTCGCTCCGGCAGCAATCATGGCAAGCGCAGTGGGGATATCGCGGATGCCACCAGATGCTTTCACCCCCATTGCATCGCCAGCACATTCCCGCATCAAGCGAACAGCCTCGATTGTTGCACCACCGCAGGCGTGAAATCCCGTCGAGGTTTTCACGAAGGCCGCACCAGCTTCACCGCAAATCTCACAACCTTGACGAATTTCGACCGGCGTCATCAACGCGGTTTCGAGAATCACCTTGACCGGCAACGGTGCAACAGCATGTACAACTGAGCGGACGTCAATTTCCACCGATTTCCAGTCGCCGCTTTTCACTGCTCCGATGTTCCACACCATATCGATTTCACGCGCACCGTTCTGTACCGCCCAAATCGCTTCCTGTGCCTTCACATCGGCTGGATGTATACCGGTAGGAAATCCTACCACACAACAGATCGTACGCTCGGTTCCACGCAAAATATTTTCTACATACGGCGCCCAAAAGGAATGTACACAGACCGTAGCGAACGGTAAACGGATCGCTTCTTCACACAATTTACGGATATCGGTTTGCATTGCTTCCGGTTTTAGCAAGGTATGATCGATCCGCGCGACAAGATTCGTTATTGCGATTTCCCGTTCGCCGTGATTCTTCTCTAAACTCCATTCGGTAGAATTAGAGAGCATGCTCGCTAATTCGCAAAATGCCTGGTTCGATAACAGTTGGTTCATTATGGTTCGCTCGTAGTGGGGGTTGCGGTGGAATCGTTCACCAATTTCGGGGTAAACGTTTGTTGGTACGACTCTGTCGTGGATGTAAATCCCAATGTTCCTCCGGTGATTAGTGTTACATTCACTAACTGCGGCGCAGTGTTTGGCGGCATCGCGGGAACTGCAAGCTGCCAAAGTGCAAACGAAATGGGACGCAACAGCTCATTCGCTGTTGCTTTGGTTACTGCGTAGGGACGCGCTCGAACAACAATTGAACCGGGCGGATATTCATCATCGAACCGGAACGGGATATCGTTGGCGCGGTACACAACAACTCCGGTAACCGGCAGACGTTCGACCGTTGCCGCCATTCGTAAATAGGATTGTACATCACCTTTCGGTCCTACAATCGGATCGATTTTTACAGCCGCCACTAAGAACACGAGCAACGGAAGAACCCACCACGTGCTGCGAACTAATACTTCCCCAGCACGAGCAACGTCTTTCCGGTTTGGATCGCTCACGTATGTACTCGCGGGATAGAGTTCGATTCCTACCCGCGGTAGACCAAGTAAATCGAGTTCGCGTTTTCCGATGCAAATCGATCCACTAAGTAGATCAAAATAGGAACGCCGTTGTGAATTCATCAGAATCTGAATGATCGAGATAAAACCGGCAGTTAAAAGGACAACAATCGCCGCCGTGTAACTGGCTTGCCCCCAGCGCACCGGCAGATACCCCATCGCAGCTTCACCCATCGCTGTTGCCGACATGGGGATTGCAAACGATAGCGCTCGTTTAATGGTATGAATCGTATCCAACTGGTTGCCTTCATGCGAAACAACTCGCAGTTGCAACAGCCACTTTCCGAACGTTGCTCCTCTGCCTACCGGCCCATAGCTTAAGTACTCATACAGTCCAATCAGCAACAGTCCAGCGATCCAACCGTTGTTTCCTAACAGCTCGATGGGGAGAAATTCCAATGCTCCCCATCCCAGCAATCCTACAACGAATAAATCAATAACTCGCGCCGCAATACGACGCAGAAGATGTAGCAATATCCTCGAAAGCTGCTCATACCCAAGAGAAATAGTTGACATATTTGGTTTACAGAATCGTTACTGCAGTCCCCGAGGCACTTACCATTAACATTCCTTCGCGAACGACTTCATAGTCGAGATCGATGCCGATGATGGCATTGGCACCCATCCGCAAAGCACGATCCCGCATTTCGTTGATTGCGATGTCGCGTGCTTCTTGTAGCTTCGTTTCGTAAGCTCCGCTGCGACCGCCGACGATATCGGTAATCGATGCGAAGATGTCGCGAACGATATTGGCTCCCATAATCGCTTCACCGGTAACGATACCGTAGTAGCGGGTGACCGAGTGCCCTTCAATCGTATTCGTGGTGGTCATAATCATTTCTGCCATATCAAAATCTCCTGATAGATCGAAAATAACAATATTCCAAACACCTGCTTGTCGCCGAACATCGTTTCGCGTAATTGATGACTGCGACGATACACTCTCTCTAAAGTAACCTACCAAACCGATGCATCATATCGTTTACCATCTGTTCGGCGATTTCAGTATTAGACGATTCGGCGAAGATCCGAAAAATCGGTTCGGTATTACTGCCGCGAATTTGTACCCATCCGTCTGCTGTTGTGAGTTTCAAACCATCAGTACGATCCCAATTCTCATACGGACGTTCTTCCGCCAACTTGTTCAACATACCGGGAACGCCGCCATGTTTCACCAATAATTCAGGATCGACTTCGGTCGCTTTCTTCACAATCGTGTAGCGGGGAACATCTTTGAGTAGTTGATCAAGCGAGCCGCGAGTTGCTATTGCAGTCAACAATAATGCAATACCGACTAAACTATCGCGACCGGGATGGCAGGCAGGAATCATAACGCCGCCATTTCCTTCGCCGCCACAGCTTGCTTTCACTGCCAGCATCTTATCCGCGACGTTCGCTTCTCCGACTTTCGTGCGATAGACGGGAACATTGTAACGTTTTGCGATATCGTCGACTGCAATCGTCGTTGAAATGTTAACAACGACCGGTCCTGGTTGATATCGCAATACTTGATCGACTGTTAAGGTTACGGTAGTTTCTTCTCCTACCGGCGTCCCATCGTTACTGACACAAGCAAGGCGGTCGCCGTCGGGATCGAACGCAAATCCGATACATGATCTACTCCGTAACACTTCTTCCCCTAAGGGACCCAGTACATCGGGAGTCGGTTCTAATTTGCGGTAGAAATCGCCATCCGCTTTCATTCCCAATGAACCCGAGGACAAGACCACCCCGAGCGTGTCGAGCAATTGTGGGATACATGCTCCAGCAACCCCGCCGCCGCCATCACAGGCAACGGTCAGCTTAGCTCGACGGATCGCATCGACATCGACCCCGGGGGTTTGCGTTAGCACCCGCTCGATATGGCGCTGCACCATGTCAAAAGAAGGGGTATTTACCGATCCGATCTCATTCCATGCCACCCACCGCTGTTCACCCGCTTCCACTTTCCGGCGTAGCTCTTTGCCCTCTTCCTCCAAAAGGAAACGACCATCGTTCCGGAAAAACTTCAGGGCGTTCCACTGCGCAGGATTATGCGAAGCGGTCAATGCGATACCACCGGCAGCTTGTAATTCCTCAACCGCGATGGCGACAGTAGGCGTTGACGCAATGCCTAAATCGAAAACTTTACATCCGGCAAGTGTAAGCGTTCCGAATATGAGTTGTCGGAGCGGCTCGCGGGTTGGACGGGGATCGGTTCCCAATACAACGGTCGCCCCTTTCGGCAGCGATGCGGCAAAACCGGAAATCCACGAAACGACGACCGGGGGGGTCAAGTCGACGCCAACAATACCGCGAACCCCGGAAACTGATACCATTAATGCAATTGATACTTCCTGTATGTTTTCCCGAAAATAGTGTTTTCTCTCCTCGGCTTGCAATGTACGCGTGTAACCTAACAGACGGAACGCTTTTTCGGTACTCCCTTTGCAGCGTAATGCTCCCTCGCCTTTTGGATGTATGCTACGGCATCGGGGGTTTTACAACTCGTGTCGCCGTGGTCGATTGCAACTTTGCCGATTCGTTTAGCGGTAGCTATTGCCGCTTGCGATAAATCTTCACTACGAATTCCGATGCCAAGTAACGTGTTGTACATCGCTTCCCGTTTCCGATTCGGTTCTTGGTGGATGGTTCGCTCAATTTCAGCAAGTACTTCAAGATAATACTCGTTCGGTTGTGAAGCGCCCTCCATCGCGTTGAGTCCGACCAGTAACCAGCCAGCCCGTCCTTTCCATTCATCCTCCGAGGTGTACCAATCAAGTTGCAATTTTTCTGCGAATGGTGTTTTCGCTACTATGTTCGACACAAACTGATCGACCAAACCGTGGTACTTACAGACAGCAAGCCACTGTTCCAGCATCATTTCAGTAAAGGCAGCCGGGTCGGCAATGCGGGTGGCAAGGGTTTGGGCATCAGCGTTCCCGGTTTGCCAGAGTTGTTCGGCTAACGATTGGTCGCATTTTATTCGCTTGGCAAGTTTGTCGATGTTAGCAAAACTGACTCCGAATAGAATAGATCCCGCACCATGTCGTTGATAAATCTTCCGGTTTTGCTCGGTTCCTAACGATTCGAGTTCCTTCATCAGATCAGTGATTGTCATTTTCAGCCCTTTCTTTAACAAACGTAATACGGGAATAATCGGTAACCTTACATAAAAGCTATAGTTATCGCATATTTAATCAAATGATGTTTTTTCATTGATAATTCGAGAAACTTTCCGTAGTTTTCGGTTGTAGCACCTATTCCTTGCACTGTAAACGTGATTTCTAACCATGGAGGCTGCAATGCGATTCTTCTCCACTCTTCTCGTCCTTATCGTAATTTCCCTTTCAACTGCTTTTGCGAACGGCGTGGCAATCGTCAACGCCAGAACCGGCGTATATCTTCCGTTGGATTCGACGACCGTACAAGTTGTCACGGAAAGCCAAATCGCAATCACTACCACGACACAAAGCTTTGTTAATCATGGGAATCCAACCTTAGTGAAATATGGATTTCCATTACCGGATCAAGCCAGTGCGATTCAGTTACGCTGGCACATCAATGGTGAATGGCATACCGCCGCCATCGCCGGTGTACAGCAGGATACTACGCTACCGGGCGGGAATGCCAATACAAATTTACTTGCGTATTTGGGGCAATCACCGCTCTTCTTTTCCATTCCGCAAATGGTACTGACCGACTCTCTGTTGATTGTCGAATTGACATACGTCGATTTACTCCCGTATTCCTTTGGGAATGTGTCGTACGTCTATCCCAGCGACTACCATCTTATCCAACCAGTTTTCTTAGGTACCCAGCGATTTGAGTTTCGATTGTCTTCGCCAAGAACAATCGATAGTATCCGAGTATTAAGCTCACACCCGATAACTCAGATTGCCAACTACGGCGATAGTGCGCTTGTACGAATTACGTTCAGTGAGATGTCTGTCAACGCGAACATTTCTCTACAGTATTCGCTCAACGCACAGCAATTGGGGTTGTACGCCTACAGCAATCTGTTTCCGCAAGAAATCTTACCGGACTCGCTTGGTAGGGGATTTCTGACTTTTATTGCCGAGCCGGCTCCCGATACGACGTTAAATACCATTGCGAAAGTATTTACCCTCATCGTTGATCGGTCGGGTAGTATGTCGGGTACGAAAATCATTCAAGCGAGAAATGCGGCGACGTTTATCGTACAAAACTTGAATGAAGGAGATCGTTTCAACATCATCGACTTCGATGGCATTATTACGAGTTTCCGACCGGGTCACGTACCTTACACAACGGAAAATCGCGACGCCGCCCTTGCATATATCAATACCCTGACAGCCCGCAGTATGACGAACATCTCCGGGGCATTTAGTATCGCCGTGCCGCAGTTTGCAGCTGCCAGCGACAGCACCGCGAACATTATCATATTCTTTACCGATGGACAAGCAACCGAAGGAATCACCAGCACACCCGCATTAGTGAGTCATGTGGATGGATTAATCGCCGCAACCGAGACCCGGATTAATTTGTTCTGTTTTGGAATCGGCTCGGATGCCAATCAACAGCTATTGACATTGCTCTCCTCGCATAACTCCGGTATCGCTGAATTCTTGGGGAACGATGAACTCTATTCACGGATTACCAGTTTCTATCTGACAATTCGCAATCCGGTGCTCCTGAACAGCCAAATAGCATTTGTGCCGCCCGTGATCTCGGAAGTGTATCCCGCCACCCTTCCCAATTTGTACAAGGGGAAACAGATGATCGTGGTGGGACGCTATCAGGAAGCGGCACCGGTTCAAATCACATTAAGCGGCAACGCATTTGGTCGTCCAGTAAGCTATACTTACAACGTTGCACTCATCGATTCCAATAACATCAGGTATCATTTCCTTACGAAGATTTGGGCAAAACAGAAAATCGAGTGGCTGCTCGTTCGATACTACTCGCTCAATGCGAATTCACCAGAAGCGCAAGCGTTACGGGCGCAGATTATTCAAATTAGTCTCGCTTATGGTGTGATTAGTCCATTCACCAGTTTCTCAGGTGGTGGTGGTGGCGGCGGTACCGAGGTTGATGAACCGGGTTCGCGCGAATCAGCGTTATCTCCGGCAACATTTCGATTGATCGGAAATTATCCCAATCCCTTCAATGCGACGACAACCATTCGGTTGCATGTAAATGTCGATTACCGGGGTACGCTGGCAATTCGCATTTACAATACGCTGGGGCAGGTGGTTCGCGTCCTTCATCTGACACTGAATGGACAGGGTGAGTATCAAGTGATTTGGGACGGGTTAGCGGATTCTGGCAAGTCACTCTCAAACGGAGTGTACTTCTATGCCATCGAGTTGAATAACACAATCATGGTCGAGAAGATGCAACTGCTGAAGTAAGTGAAAGCAGGATACAACGATGCAATGGGGCAGTCGATCGATTGCCCCATCTCTTTTCGATTTCACCGCTGAATCATTTGACTGAGCTGATTGATGTCTCGATTTTCAAGGATTTTCTTTGGTGTTCCCTGTTTTGCAACTTGCAATAATGCCAATCCGATGTTTTCCGTAGTGGTGACAGCGGTTGGGAAGATGTTTTTTAATAGCGGATAAAGCGGTTTCCCAACGAAGTACAGCCAATTGTATAGCGAAGTGCGTGATTTGATGCCGTGCAGTGGTTGGATGTATCCGGGTCGAATCACATAAACTCCTTTAAATGGCAACCGGAAAAGCGCATTTTCAACTTTTCCTTTTACCCGCGCCCACATTACTTTTCCGGTTTCCGAACTATCGGCACCCGTTCCGGAAAGGTAGACGAAAGTCATGTTCGGATTCAATTTGATTAAAGTCTGCGCTGCCGCCATTGTCAGATCGAATGTTATGCGATAATACTCTTGTTCCGACATCCCAACCGACGAAACTCCGAGACAAAAGAAGCAAGCGTCATATCCAACCAAGTCCGATTCGATAGTAGCATACTCCATGAAATCGGAAACAAGAAGTTCGCGAACTTTGGGATGGGAATTGTTGGTTGATCTCCGGGATAAGAGGAGGATTTGCTCGACCTCGGGATCCTGCAAACACTCGCGCAACACCCCTTGCCCGACCATACCGGTTGCTCCGTATAAGATGATTTTCATTAGTAAACGCTCCTAATGGATATACAAACTATACGAAAGCAGTCGCAAAGCATTACACCTTACGACTGTAAAATAATACTACACACAAGCAACGCTATTTCACGAGAGTAATTTTTCCAGTTGCAATACTAGTAGATGTACTGACTTGATAGTAATAGTTTCCGGAAGAGAGATTGCTACCATCGAACACCCACTTCCTTTCGCCAGTCGGTTGTAATGGCAACAACACTTCTTTCACTTGCCGTCCTAAAATATCGGTTACCGAAATCGTAACATCACTCGGTTTGGGTAATGAATAGTGAAGCGTGGTAGTGGAGTTGAAAGGGTTGGGATAGCAATTTGTTGTTAACTGTGGAAGTAAATGTTCCCGCTGTAACATTGTCAATGGTGTGTTACTACGATATACTCCATGTCTGACAGTACTGGAGAACAGCACGAATCGGGAGTTGATTGCCAATTGGTAGGCATCGGCAGGAGTTTCGTCAATAAATACCGACCAAGAGGTGCCTTGGTCGGTTGAACGTAAAACTCTTTGATTCTCGAGACCGGATAAACAATACAGATTATGATTATCGTCTTCACACATTCCATCAATATAGGAACTGCCTACGGGTAATTGAGAATATTGCCAAGTATTCCCGTCATCGAAAGTATATTCGATTCCTTCGAAAGTTTGAATAAACAATCTGCCTTGAGAACTCGTAAAAACATGATTCAAACTTTCCATACTCGAATTTTGATGTAATGGTTGCCATGTTCTGCCTAAATCAAACGAGCGAAAATACCCTAATCCAGTTAACCGAAATATTGTTCCAGTGACAGGATTGATTGCTAAATCACCGAATACTTGCGAAACAAACTCCCATGTAGTTCCGCTGTTTGTTGAACGGTACATTGTCGTTTGATCAGTTGTATATAGTGCACGAGTCACCGGATGTTGGACGACTATACATGGTAAGGCTCCGGTAAATGCAATTCTTGTCCAATGTTGCCCATCATCGAGAGAACGATACAAACCGTCGCGGTTTGCATATCCAGAATACACCGAAGCAAAAATGAGATTAGAATCGATTGACGAAAATCCCCATACCCATGCACTCAGCGTATCTTCCATGCTCCAACTTTGTCCTTCATCAGAGGAGCGGAAAATTCCAAACCAAGTACCAGTTAATAAGGATCCTCGTTTAGTCACTCCAATACTAATCATGGCACTTCCACGAAGTCCATTTGTAAGATTAGTCCAAGAGTTATTAATTGTATTCAGGCGAAAGATTCCATCGGCGTTACAGAAATATGAGTAGTGGGTAAGACTGTCGTAGATGATATTGTAACAAGGCATTACCGGCGATGGTATAGGAAGAGTAGTCCAATTCACTCCATCGTTTTGGCTTTGCAAGTACACTGGAAAGCTCCCACCAGAACCCATAAGTAGCGTTTCCGAAGAAGTCAGCGAAGAGGCGCGCAGAGGGCAATTCGGAAAGAATCCTTGAATACTCCAGGTTGTCCCATGGTTGGTCGACCGATATATTCGACCATTTTCGCTGCCCGCGATTAATGTTCCCGCTCTAGTACGTAGTATCGAAACTAACGGAATGCCTAATAGACTATTGCCAAGCGGATTCCAACTCACTCCTCCATTCGTAGAAAAAAATAATCCCCCAGAAGTTGCAATAATAAGACTGTCTTGCACTGAAATAACAAAATTGCAGTACTCTGCATTATAAAGTGAGTTACTACCGAACCAATTTGTACCGGCGTTGGTAGAATAGTAAACGCTACCCATCGTACCGAACGCAATCACTCGGTTTGATAATTGTGAGTAGTATACTATGTAGTAATTGTCCTCTGGAAGCCCGCGAGTGGAGTCAATGCGTGTCCAACTTACCCCTAAATCAGTTGAGTAGTGAATTCGCTCAAGAATTGTCGCGTAGATGATTTCATGGTTGTTATCGTAGGCTAAATTCCAACCTTCCTGCTCGAGGCGAGTAACCCAGTGATACCCCGAATCGGATGAGAAGAAGACTCCGGCAGTTGTTATCGCCATCAGTTGAGATCTTGACGACAAGACTTTAACATCGTTTACAATCGCTGAGTATGGACCATTCGTGGGAACAAAGTTGAATTGCGCAAGCGCAGAAAGCGCACACAAAGTGCTGAGGAGTGTTGCTGTACAAGCTATCGAGAGGAATCGGAATGTAGCGCGGAACATCGGAGCCTCATTCTAAACAGGCGTTACCAGTCATAACAAATAAAAAAACATCACCCTTCTTTCTGCAAGATAGTGCACAGAATATTACGAGTAAAGATAATTGAATTGTGGATAACGAATTTAACGGTAGTGTAAACAACAATAGGGCGGCTGCCAGCCGCCCCTACACCCATCACCTATTAACAATTGCCCGTCACCCAATCATTAATCGTCGAATGCCCACTTTTTGAGTTTCGCGAGTCGTTCGGTAGTGGTTTTCTCAAATTGGAACGGACGCCCGCGGGTATCGACGACTAATCCTACAACGCCGCCCGTAAGTTCCGTTTCCATCGTTTTACCGTTGCCAGCGCCAACATCGAAGCCGCGAACCGGCATCACCGTTACTTTGGCAGATTCTCCTAATTCGAGCGGATAGAGTTTCATCTCGCCGAACGGTTGCGTAATGTCGATAGTTCGACCTTTCGAAGTAGTGCCTTTTACAGTGACGCAATCCTTGCCATCCTTCGTATTGCCAACCGGTGCAATACAGGTGCCGAGCCAGACCATACAATCCTTCTCGAATACTTCCACCGCGGCGCGTTTGGCATCGGGATGGGGCACCGACGCGAGAACGCCAAGATGCGGCATCATGAAAATCGAGTCGACGCCCATCTTGGTAACGCCTTCGGGCAGGAAGCTATCGATTGCCATGTGCATCGATTGCGAACGCCGCGGCGCATGGGACAACACACCACCCGAACCGACGATGAGATCGAGTTCCAACATCTTTACGAGCGACTCGCCGGAAGCGGATTGCGCGAACGTATCGGAAATCGTACGCTCTTGTTGCACACCTTTCAGCGATACCGCGAATGCTTTATGCTGGACGAATGCGAGTCGCAATGCTTCACGAGCAATCGCCTGCTCCACTTGCAGTTCTTCGCGCGTTTGCGGAATTGTCGTCGGACGAATCATCTTGTTGGCGATGCGGTTGCGCAATTCGATTTCCGGTAACTCGAACGGCACCCATCGCATAATGTTATCGAGACCAGCTTCGGCAAGGACATTCGATATCGAATAACTCATCCCCAAGTTTGCCGACACTGTGCGATTGAAGACCCACTGGTACCCCGTTTTCTCTTCAGGATTTTCGACTCGGAACACCGAGAAAATATCGGTAGTCGCGCCGCCAATATCGACGCCGACAACATTAATCGTATGCTGCTTCGAGATGAGCTGCATGATGTCGCCGACCGCGCCGGGAGTCGGCATAATCGGCGCATCGGTCCATGTCATTAGCTTTGAATAACCGGGCGCTTGCTGCATCACGTGTTCCATGAACAGCTCGTGGACGGCGTCGCGGGCAGGACGGGTATTCTCCCGCTCCAACACAGGGCGCAGGTTGTCGACAATTTTTAGCGATACGATATCACCCAAGGTGTGCTGGATTTCGGGAACCATGAGCTTACTGCCGGCATAAATCACGGGAAGATTGTAACCGTGTCCCAAACGCGCTTTCGGACGCGCCGCACGAATCAACTCTGCCATTTCGACGACATGCTTCAACTTGGCATCGTCGGTACCACCCGACATCAGGAGCATATCGGGACGAAGTTTGCGTATCCGCTCGATTTTCTGGTGGGGCAACCGTCCATCGTTGGACGCAAGGGTGTCCATCACGATTGCACCGGCGCTGTATGCTGCACGGGCTGCCGATTCCGCGCTCATCTGCTTTACGACACCTGCAACCATCATCTGCAAACCGCCACCCGCTGAGGAAGTCGAAATGTAGATATCGCAACCTTCCTTTTCGGTCGATGGACGCAGAATTTTATCTTCGCCGTTCTTATCCTGCTCGATAAACTTGCGATTCCGGAGTTCCTCGATCTCCATCACAGAATTCAGAACGCCCCTCGTTACATCCTCGAACGGCGCTTCCACCGTAGTCGGCGCTTCCCCGCGTATGGTCTGGCGGTACTCTTCTTCGCCGGTTTCAGGATTCTTCACCAATTCGATTAGAATCGCTTTGGTGGTGGTCGATCCGCAGTCGGTCGCTAAAATCGTTTTGATTCGTTCCGGTAATGACATATTGCTATCCCAAAGAAAATATCGGTTTCCATAGACTTGTAATATAGCAATAATCCCCCTTTAGAGAACAGTGGCCGATTTTACTTTCAGTTACCTGAACTTCCACCATGGGAATGGAGAAAAGTGTGGTTCCCGGACCGCTCCATAGAGTCAATGAGTTTTCATTTTACGGGAATATTCTTGCTTCCTGCTGTTCCTCGCTGTAAAATTAGGTTTAGTGATTTTCCCTTTCATTCCATCCTTCTTTAACTGACCGAACCCGGAGGTACTGCACCAATGAAACGTTTCGCTTTGATTTTACTCGGCGTCCTCTTCCTCACTGCGTTGTGTTATGGCTACCCGCGCACCGTTTTGTTCGAAGAGTTTACAAATACATCCTGCGGCCCGTGCGCCTCATCGCATGTCTGGTTGAATCCGCTGCTCACTGGATTAGGGACAACAGCGGTATCGCCGGTTTTCATTCATACCAATTGGCCAGGCTCAACTGACCCATGGTATGTTGCCAATCCTGCCGACAACCAAGCCCGTTGGACATACTACGGCGTCAATGCCGTTCCCTGCCACACCATCGACGGCGACACCTTCCTGTATCGCGGTTCGCAAGCGACGGTGACAGCGGCATTAAATGCTCGGTTGCTCGTCGAGTCACCGATTTGGTTGAAGTTGACACCCAGTGTGACAGACTCGGTACGACTCTCTGTCAAAGCGGTTGCCAACCAAGCGATTGCGGCAAATCATGTTATCCGGTTTTATCTCGTGGAGAACTTTGAACACTGGCTTACAGCAGCTCCCAATGGCGAAGTCGATTTCCACTATCCGATGGTCGATATGGCTCCGACACCGACAGGGATAGGGTTTACCCACTCGGGCATCATAACAGACACTTTGACTTTCGAAGTAGCGTTTCCGTTCCGCACAACCGGTACGCAGCCATATACGCTCGATAACTGCGGGTTAATCGCATTCGTCCAGAACACTACTACCAAAGAGATCCTTCAGACCGGTTATCGTAATCTCACCAGTTTTATTCATCCGGTTGGTGGCGAAGTACTCTACGTCGGAAACACCGACACAATTCGCTGGAATCAAGCGGCATTCGATGCAACAGTCAATGTTGAGTTAAACCGCAACTACCCGGAAGGAACATGGGAAACGATTGCAAGCGCGATTCAAAATACCGGCAGTACAGTATGGCAGATTTCTGGCCCAGCGTCTACCGCAGCCCGCCTTCGTATCACATCAGTCGGCAATCCTGATAACAGCGAATTACTTTTATCGAATATCACCCTTGCAGTGCCGACTTCGATAACAATCACACCGAATCCTGTTTCGACTACAGTTCCCACCGGAGATACGCTGGTTGTTCCGATGTCGGTATCAAATACCGGAACGTTTGACTTCATTGGCAGCATCGTATCGACGACCGGAACTGGTGGTTATCAAATCGCGGAGACCGGCGATCCGAACGGTCCACCGGCGGAGTGGATCGATACCACCGGCAGCGTTACCGGAGCGATGGGGAACGATGTTACCACCGGACCCTACACACTCCCCTTTGCATTTCCGTTTTTCGGTCGAACCTACACCCAGTTCTGGATGTGCTCGAATGGCTGGATCACCTTCAATCAAACGGCTCAAGTCGATTGGCGAAACGCTGCGTTGCCGTCAGCTAATTTCCAAACGATGATCGCTCTTTTCTGGGACGATTTAGTGGTTGCCGCGGATACTGGACGCACCACTATCTTAAACGATACCGAAAATCATCGCGTCGTGATTTCTTTTGTGAATGCAAGACGATGGATCAGTACAGCGACCCATATCTATGCACAAGTCGCATTGTATGAAGATGGCAACATGCAGTTCAATTATGGTACCGTCACCACCACCGATTTCACAACTACCATTGGCATCCAGAGTGAAGACCGCTCGGCATTTTACACATTCTATAACAATGTGCAAATTCCCTCGAATAATTCAATTGGTTGCGATTACGATGTAAGATGGGCACGGCCATCGGTGAGTACGTTCTCGTTGCCGGCAGGTCAAACGACGAATCTAAACGCGTTGTTCGACGCTCGCTTATTAAGCGCGGGTACTGTTAAAAACGGTGTCTGGAGGTTTGAAGGAAATATCGTTGCCGTAAGCGTTCCGGTATCGTTAGAGGTGACTAGTTCGGACGTGATTGAACCAACAACGATTCCTACGGAGTTTGCTCTTACGGCAGTGTATCCGAATCCATTCAATTCGCAGCTTTCGATTCGGTATGCATTGCATAATGCGACGAATGTCCGAATCGCCTTATACAATGTGAATGGGCAAGAAGTCTACTCTAATCTTTATGGAGATATGGCGGCGGGCTTCCACACGGCACACATCGATGCAGCACAACTGGCGACCGGTTCCTACTTCTTGAAAGTAGAAGCGGGTAAGAATCATGCGATAAAGAAAGTGGTGTTATTGAAGTAACACCATCATTGTAGTTTCCTCGAGTACATCCGGCAGGGTGTATTCGAGGAATAATTTTTGAACTACAATCCGGGAGAAACTATGAATTGGTGGATCTGGATTATTGCCGGCGCAGTCTTGCTTGGCGTTGAGGTACTTACACCGGGCGGGTTCTATGTATTCTTCTTCGGGATTGGCGCAATCCTGATCGGGATTCTATTAGTGTTGGGACTTCCGCTCAACACGACGTTACAACTCCTCATGTTCCTCAGCTTGTCGGTCGTTTTACTGCTGGTGTTTCGCAGACGCTTGTTGCCATTGTTTGAAACCAAGAAATCAAACGAAGCAATTGAACACATTATCAGTGAAACGGCATTTGCGAAATCCGAATTGCCGCCGAATGGATATGGTCAAGTTGAATTTCGCGGTACCTCCTGGAATGCAAAGAACATCGGCGCAATTGCAATCAATACCAACAATCGTTGCATCATTCGCAAAGTCGCCGGTTTGATGCTCGAAGTGGAACTTGAATCAAATTCTACGGGGAAGGAGTAATCCATGACCGGTACCCTAATCATGTTAGGCGTTATTGTAGTTTTAGTGGTTATCATTATCGCTAAAATTGCGGTAGTGGTTCCGCAACAAAATGCATACGTCGTTGAGCGGCTCGGGAAGTATCACTCGACGCTTACGGCGGGCTTCCACACCCTGCTCCCATTTCTCGATCAAGTGCGGTATCAGCACAATCTGAAAGAGTTGGCGTTAGATATCAAGCCGCAGATTTGTATCACCAAAGACAATGTGCAAGTCGAAGTGGATGGTGTGTTGTATTTGAAAGTGATGGATCCTGAGCGGGCTTCCTATGGTGTGACGAATTATCTGTTTGCGATTACGCAATTGGCACAAACGACCTTGCGTAGCGAGATTGGTAAAATCGATCTCGATAAAACCTTTGAGGAGCGCGGTCAAATCAATCTCGCCGTAGTTACTGAATTGGATAAAGCGTCTGAACCATGGGGCATCAAAGTATTGCGCTATGAAATTAAGAATATCACGCCGCCCAGCGATATTCTCGCCGCCATGGAAAAACAGATGCGTGCCGAACGGGAAAAGCGGGCAACCATTTTGCAATCGGAAGGACAGCGCGATGCCGCGATCAACAATGCCGAAGGTGAAAAACAAACAGTGATCAAGGCGTCGGAAGCGGAGAAGCAGCGGCAAATCAATGAAGCGGAAGGCGAAGCGAATGCGATTCTCGCTGTAGCGGAAGCGACTGCCGAAGGGATCAAGAAAGTTGCCAAAGCAACTTCGGAACCGGGCGGTTTGCATGCCTTGCAATTACGGGTAGCGGAGAATTATTTAGAGCAATTCGGTCGATTGGCGAAGACGAACAATACGATGATTATTCCCAGTGATTTATCGAATATTGCCGGGATGATCGCTACAGCGATGAGCGTCATCAAGAAGGATTATTCCGGTACTAATTGATCGTCGTGGAGCGCGATCCGATTAGCGTTGATAGTACATGAATAGGGGATATCGCGACTGCCAGTACTCACCGTACGTTGGACATTCTTGTCCAACGGGCTATAAAAAGTGGACAGACAAGAGTGTCTGTCCTACGTGAGTAGGGGCGTATGGCATACGCCCTTATTTCATGAGGATCATCTTTCGCGTTTGCGATTGTTCTCCGGTTTGGAGGCGATAAAAGTAAGTGCCAGAGGGTAAGCCGGTGGCGTTGTACGATAAACGATAGGT
>JAOTSC010000041.1 GCA_030247525.1 bacterium
GATTACTGACTTCGATGGAAACCCCCATCGGACGCAACATCGGCAATTGGCTGGAGACCCGCGAAGCCATCGAGTGGCTGCAAGGCCGCGACGATTTGACCGAAGTGAATGAACTGACGCTTACGCTCGGTGCGGAAGTATTGGATGCAGTGGGGAAGGGACCCTTCGACGCCGCCTACCAACGACTCGAGCAACATTGGCGCAGCGGCCGGGGCTTGGAAATTTTTGCGAAAATCGTCGCTGCACAAGGGGGCGACCCGAAGGTTATCGAACATCCCGAAATCATGCCGACAGCGCCTGTTATCGAATATATCCGCGCGCCGCGCGACGGTTTCCTGAACGGCGCAAATGCCTTGTGGTTCGGGAAAGCCGGTATTACGCTCGGCGCTGGTAGACGCGTCGTTTCCGATACCATCGATCCGCTCGCTGGATTCCGCTTCCTGAAAAGTTGGGGTGATCCGGTCGAGGCTGGGGAAATCATTGCCGAGATTCATGGCTCGGATCGGTTGGTCGCAATGGGTATTGCCTCGCGCGCCAGCGAGCAATTGCACATCGATGAGACTGCGAAACCATTAGCCTCTTGGATTATCCAACGGTACCCACAAACACGGGACAAAGCGAGTCGGAAGGGATAGTCGCAACAAAACCTGTTCGTTGAATTGTTCGTTTTCAGAGCTTCCAAAAGAGACGAATTCGTTTCCGTTGCTTTCGAAAGAAAATCACAACGCCTGTGATCTGATGTACAACGCAGAATCACTTGCTTCGGGGCGGAAAGTTATGGAAATTGAGTGAGAATCGAATTATTTCTGTACATTAGGTCAGCTATCGTTTTACAAGGAAGTGCGTGAACATGACACCCGATTTGGAACCACTATCGGAAGCCTATCGCAGCCGTGTTCTGGTTGTCGATGACGACCGGCATATTGCTGAATTCATCAGTATGTTCCTTACTTACAAGGGATATGATGTTAGCGTTGCGTACTCTGGCGTCGAAGCGCTTGCTAAAGCGAAAGAATGGCGTCCACACCTAATGCTGCTGGATATCGTGATGCCAGAAATGGATGGTATGGAAACGCTTCGCCAGCTCCGTGAATTCGACGAAGATGTGTGTGTCATGATGGTAACTGGCGTCGACGATTTAGAAATGGGACGCCGCGCCTTAATGCTCGGAGCCGTCGATTATATCACAAAACCGCTCGACCTCGATTATCTCGAGCAGTCGGTACTTGTGAAAATGAAGGCGTTGCTCAACGATATCTAATGGAGTAGCGTGCTTGCTTGGGCGCATCGTTTAACGGCTTATTGGTTTCGACCGGTACTTGTGATGCCGGTCGCTTCTCCTCAACGAATCTTAGTCATTGCAATCGGTACGACACCCGACGTCATTGCGGCATCAGCGCCGATCCAATATCTCCATCGTCAATTTTCTAATGCGGAAATCACATTAGTTGCTTCACCATCTGTCGCGCCTTTATTTGAACGGTTGCCCGGCGTGGTTGCTGTTTTTCCCGCCGATGGCAATGAAAAGAAATACCGCTTCCAGCCTTCCTCCGCTTTACTCGCAACTCTACATTCGTTTGCGCCGGAATTGGTCGTGTGCGCGACTGAGAATGGCGCAGTACTCACTGACCAAATCGATGCCGCGTGGAAACTTGGTGTAACGACCGAATGGATCGACCGCCAGCAGCGGTCGGGCTATCTGCAACAAGCTTTCGAGCCGGGAACGCCTTGGCACAAATGGTTCTCCGGGTGGGAACCTCGATTCGATGAACCGATGTTTCCGTACCTCCCGGCATCGGAACCGGAACGGGAGTGGGGCGGGGAACAATGGCAATGTTCGCAAGGGAAACGGGTGTTACTGCTGGCGAATGCTACTTGGAAAAAATACCGGTCGTACTGGACGTTGATTGCTGTGCGGCTGCAGGAAGCGGGATATGCGCCATTACTGACGATTGCCCGCAAGGAAGTCGAAGAACTACCCGATGAGAACTATTTTGTTACCGATTTCGACCGCTTCCCCCGTCAGTTATTGGCGATAAGCGCCGCCGCCGATGCGATTATCGTTAGTGCCGATCTTGCGGCTGCCATCGCTGTAGCGAGTGGCGTTCCAACTGCCCGGTTGGGTGTGTCGGAACCGTTATGGCTTAGTGATTCTACTCATCTTCTGGCATGGCACAACGACCCGGAATTCGATATTTCCGAAACCCTCCATTATCTCGAAGTCCTTTTTTCCCCTCAAGTAATCGAACCGGAAAGTACCACCGAAACAGTGCCGGTTAACGACCAGCAGTAAAATATCTTTGGTCGGATTGATCGTCAGCACAACAGAAAGTTTCATTCTCGTAGCGAATCCAGTTGCATTTTCACTCCGACGATATTATTGTACCTCCCTTTGCAAGAGGAAACCATGAATCAGAAACTATTTTCGTTGTTTGTTTTGGTATTGCTTGTTGTTGGACAAGGGTATGCACTGCCGCGCTTTTCTGCGACTTATGAGCAGAACTGCTTTCTATGCCACGTCAACCCATCGGGAAGCGGTATCCGCAGCTCCTATGGTTCGACGTTTTATGCAATGTCCGAGCTGGCTATCAGACCGGCGGATTCGATTGATATTGCAAAGTATAAACCGAAAATTGCTCCGGGAATCATGGTTGGCGCCGATGTACGGACGCTCTTCACCGCCGACGATTCGACCAAAGGGAACACCGGTTTGCAAATGGAAGGGGATGTTTCTTTTGTATTCCAACCGAACGATGCGTTGGCGATTGTTGTACAACAAGGATTAAGCGGCGTATCGCAAGTTTACGCGAAACAGAGTTTTCAAATCCTCCACAGTTATGTGAAAGCGGGTCGCTTTCGGCCGGATTACGGTTGGTGGTTGGATGATCATACCGCCTTTACCCGGGCTCCGATGCGGTGGCGGGAACGTTACTTCGATACCGGTATTGAGTTGGGCATCCATCCGGAGCGCTGGTATGCGACCTTTTCGGTGTTGAATGGTTCGGGTACTGCCCAGCGCGACAATAATTCACAGAAAGCGTTACTGGTGTCGGCGCGGTATCGCCCCCGGTTGGGAGCGATCAAACTTGGTATTGGTGCTTCGGCGTATCGCTCATTGGAACCGTTGACTGAACTATCGAACCAAGAGGGAACGCTAACGATATACGGCCCTCACTATTCGCTTGCGTTCGGAAAACTGGTGTTCCTCGGAGAGACTGATTGGAAGTCGGCGAAGGCGAGAGTTGGAAGCGCGAAACGAAATAGTCTCTTCACCACGAACACTCTTTACTATGAGTGGAAACAGGGGATAACGCCGCTTGTCAGTTATGAATTCATGGATGAGGATATCGATGCGAAGAATGGGAGTGTGACCCGCTATGCAGTCGGCGCACAGATTTTTCCGACACCGTTTGTTGAGATATCGCCACAAATTCGCATTATCGAGAATGAGATACCCGGAAGCGATAAAAAACGCGCTACCGAAGCGATTGTTAATCTTCACTTCTTTTATTGAGTTGCATCGTTGCTAATCGCGTGCATGAAAATCGAATTGGATAGCCGGTAAGCCGGTGTAGATGGGGGTAAAACGGATGAAGTACTTCGCATTTTTACTTGTGGCGAGTATGATAGTTATTGGTTGTTCCGATCAAGGGGATTCGCCACAACAACCGGGAAATAGTTTACAGGTAACCGGTTTTTCCGTCATACCACATTATGGGACGGATAGCGTTTGGGTGGAGTTAACTTGGAGTGCGACGCCAAGTGCCGAAAGCTATATGATTCATCGCGGGTACGGGCACGAGATTCCCAACGAAATGCTGGCAAGAGTGACTGCGCTCAGTTACACCGATCTTCAGCTTGATCCGGCAGCGATGTATGGTTATCAAATCATTGCGGAACGTGGACAGGATGTTGGCGAATCGGAAGTAAAGTACATGGCTCCACGCGATACGCTTCATTACTCAAGTGTGGAAGCGGTGTTGAACAACTCTTGCGTTGCCTGTCATAGTGGTGGTTCGCCATTGGGAGGATGGTCGGTGAGTGGATTGAGCGCGGCAGTGACCAATCAATCGCTGAACTCTTACCGGGGATCATCGAATAATCTGGTCGTGAAACCGTTTGAACCACTTACTTCAAACCTTTACCTGCGAGTAATCCATACCAATCAATCGTTACGGATGCCACAAGGTTCCCCCCAACTACCAAACTCTGAAGTAAACCTGATCCGAAACTGGATTTCGCAAGGTGCGCTGGAATAGAAATATAGTCATATTGATTTGAAAACTTACTCGTGTGTGGTATGAAATCTACTTTGTAGCTTCGATCCAAAAACCACTCTTAAAGGGACGTGTTATTGTTCCACCAGCTGTCGTATTAATTCTTTCAAGGCGATTAATTGTCAATCCCGATATTGTAAACATGTCACGAATGGAAGATTCACTCCATTCGTTGACATGGTATTGATACCGCGTATTGGTGATGATCTGAACTAACGATCGAAACGATCTTCCATTTGGTGTCGAGAGAAACAAACGCCCATTCGGTTTCAAAACGCGGGCTAATTCACGAGTGTGGAAAAGTGGATTGTAGAGATGTTCAAAAACTTCAAAACTGGTAACAGTATCAAAGTGATTGTCGGGATACTCTAAAGGTAACAAATCGAAATCGACATCAGACAAGTGTGCTTTTATTTGAAACTTTTCCTGTAGAATCGAAAGAAACTCCGATTCTCCGCCGTCGTCGAACCAATTACCCTTGATGTCAACGTTTGCTAATGTGTACTTAATCCTTGGGTTTCCGCGTGGATCCAACTTCGTCGGTTCACCTTTCATCGAGTCTCCTGTCTGTTTTAACGTTCGCTTTATGATTTGCTACTACTTTACAATTAGAACTTGTAGCAAAACACAAGACGCTTCAAAAAACATTGGAAATATAACTTGAACAAGCTATTCGAGCAAGTGTAGGATTAATGAAGAGAACCGATGTGTAACAAAAAAAACTCAAAAACCGTAATTCTTTGGTAAAACTATCCGATGTGGTTTCTTTTTAGTTACTTGTATGAATTTTTTTTATAAAGGTGTGAATTGTTGTTTATATGAGTGTTTATCGTTAACTTATCTTGAGTATCTTGTGTTCTTTTCGATTTGCACAGTTACCCATACCTTAGGTTCTTTTCGATTGTGCTAACTTGGAGACTTTGATGATGCAAGCAAAGATAATCGACGGTATGTTAAGACCTCGCTCTCGGTTCTTATCCTTACTCCTACTTGTAATTGTCGTTTCAACCTCGTACTCAGAGAACTATTCGCTACAATTTGGTGGGAATGGTTATGTATCAACGCCCTCAACCGGCATACCCTTCGGGGCAAATCCACGTACGGTTGAGTTATGGTTTAAAACGAACGTGGTTCCGGCTACAAATACATCTCTCTTCACACAAGGTGCGAATGTCACGGGCGGTATGTTCAATTTACGCATAACTAATCCGGGGTATCCATCTTTTTGTGGTTGGTCGCGGGATTTTTCTGGCAATATCGTAGTAACCGATAATCAATGGCACCATTTCGCGATGACTTATTCTAATTCGATGGTGCAGCTCTATATTGACGGTGAGTTGAACGCATCTGCCAATTACACACTTAACACCTCCTCTTCGATATCTCAGTTACGAATTGGATGTATGTATACGACCGCTCCACAATATGAATATTTCAACGGTAAAATTGACGAAGTGCGGTTTTGGAATGTCGCTTTAACGCAAGTTCAGATCCAAGCGAATATGAGAAGTCGTTTAAACGGTACCGAAGCGAATCTGGTAGGATACTGGCGACTCGACGAAGGAGTGGGAACCACCACCGCCGATGCTTCCGGGCATGGTTTGACGGGAACATTGGCATCGCCGACTTGGAGTACCGATGTGCCATTTTTCTACTCAGCACTCAGTGTTCGTCCAACTTCGATCAATTTTGACACTGTCACTGTCGGCAATACGGTGCGGGATTCGGTTTGGGTGATTAACCGCGATCCAGTTGCAAGAACACTTACGTTATGTCGAATCACCCGTACTCAATATTCCTTACCAATCGATATTCCCTATACCATTCCATCAATGGATAGTGTTGCAATTCCCATTCTCTTTGCGCCAGATACGATTGGCAGTTTCAACGACTCTTTACGCTTGCAGTTTGATAATGAAGTTGCCTTTCGCATCCCTGTGCAGGGATCGGGTGCTGGAACCGTTTTAACATTGCTGGAACCGATTCCTCCTGACACCTTATGGTTAGGATATACAGTCCCAATTCGCTGGCTCGCTTCCGGTATAACCGGAGTTGTTTGGGTCGAGGTTAATCGCAGCTATCCCACCGGTGAGTGGGAGATGCTTTCGGGAATCATGAATGCCAGCGTTAGGCAGTATTTATGGATTGTTAACGGCGAGGCGAGCGATTCCGTTCGGTTTCGGGTTACTTCAGCTTCCTCCGGATTAACCACAATAACCTCTGGGAATCTTTCCATCAGGCGAAAATCACTCACTTTGTTGGATCACCATGGTACGGTACCACTGTTTATCGGTTCGCTGGATACGATCCGGTGGTCGCACTGTGGTGCTGGCGCAACCATCGGCATTGCAATAGCAAGGAATGGTATCGGCGGGGAATATGAGTCATTGTCTGATTCGATACCGACAGAGCAAGGGTATTTCCCATGGACAGTAACGGGCCCGACAACGACGGAAGCCCGCTTTGTGTTGTATTCGGTAACATACACCGAGTTGGTCGATACCAGTGAATCTGCCGTTACGATTTCGAGTGCGTTGCTTGAGTATTCTCCCAATGCTATTGCCTTTGGCGATACCCGTATTCACTCTGCCCGTAACCAAATCATCACATTCCATAACCGGAGCAGTGTTCCCATTGCAATGCAAGGGGTGACTGGTGGGGTCGCGAATGGATTTGGCCGGAGTTGGCTCAACTTACCACCGGATAACATGATACCAGCTGGTGATTCGGTACAGTTAAACGTCCAGTTTGTTCCCGATACAATGGGGTTGTTTCGCGATACAATACGGGTGGGATTTCAATTACCCTTCCCAACTGCAATGATCCCTGTGAGTGGCTTTGGTTATGGCTGTTATGCCGAGTTAAGCGACTCGATACTTTACTTTGGCAATGTCTTGGAACCGACTCGAATCGATTCCATGAAAACATGGCTCAAGTGTATCGGGGGAAATCGAGCATTGACTGATGTCCGATTCTTACTTACGAATCCGGCATATTCGATTTATCCGTTCGATCTGAGCGATATTGCGGTTGGTGATAGTGCTCAATTCACAGTCTATTTCCAACCGAATACAGTAGGAACTTATTCCGGTCGTGTCCTTATTACGAGCAATGCGGTCAACTATGATACCATGCGGGTATATCTGACTGGATTTTCTGAGTACTACCCGGCGACCCCGAGCAACTTGGATATCTCGATCAATGGCGAGAACGCTCTCCTACAATGGGATCGAGTTGATACTTCGATCAGTGGCGCGCCAATCACCGTTGACCGCTATATAGTCTTCTTCCGTTCGGTTGGCAACGGGCCGTGGTATTACTTAGGATCGACGCTGGGAGCGAATACGCTGACGTTCCAACATGACCGGGTCGTAAGGCACAGCCCGGCGATGTATTATGAAATTCGCGCCTGGCTTGACCATGAGAACGATAGCGATTTTTGGAATACGTTGCCAATGGGAACACGGATCGATGAAGATGTGATGTTCCGTAGAATTCGGTAATGTAACAGAATTATGTAGCAAGAAATGGGCGGGATTTCCTGCCCATTTTCTTTTTGGGCACCTTTTTATGGTTTACGAACGAAGTGTGGCATTTCGAAGGGGATTTCCAGCGACATTTCGACGAATCCGCGATACTCGCCATGTTCGAACCATGGGGATTGATAGATCATTTTTTTGATGCCGTTCTTCTCAATCGTATAGACATTCTTCTCGTGGCTTTTCAGCATTTCGATGAGTTTTGTACGTGACGGTTCGGGGTGACAATCTAATAAACTGGTTCCGATGAGTTTTGCACCGCCATCACCATGAAATGTATTACAAGCCCGCTCGTTCATGGCAAGGATGATGCCACGGTCATCGCAAACTGTAATCGCGGCAGGGAATTCGAGTACCCAATCCATCGAGAGAATATTTTCCATTGTTCATCCTAATAATTGTCACAAGCGAGATTTCAATGAAATGCGATGCAGCATTACTTTCCCGGCAGCAATCTTCCGATGACGATACCGATTGCAATACCGGTTACAAACACCATGGCTACTGTTCGCCAGTTCAGCACTTCGCGCCCTTTTCCTTCTGCGACCATTTTCATGCTGACAACATAACCAAGCGCATTCATCAGCCAAATAAACGGTAACGAAAGTGCGCCGACCAACAAAGGACCAATAACCGGAATCAGACCCAGCAGCGCAAGTAAACCAGAAAACACTTGTCCGACCAAACCGATGACTAACAGAATCGCGGCAATCACTGGTTTGTCGACACCGATCAATATTGCTGCGATTGCTACCAAAATCACGATTGATAATAGAAGCATCCGTCGGATAAACCACCGTTTACGTTTTACTGAATCGGTCGGCGGTTCGAGCAACTTCAAGAACGAGCTGCGAGATTTTTCCAGCGATTCCTGAGGAGTAGTTTTTCGATGCGATGGAATCTCGTCGGGAAGCGGCTCATCGCGCTCTTCTTCGACGAGAAGCTGCACGATATCCTGCTCGACTTTCTTTAATTCGGCTTTCCGGTTGTGTTGTACCTGACGCTTCTTGGCTTTTTCAGAGGTTGCCATCCCAAATCCAAACTATTTAACTGCTCAAAATACATCGGTTCACAACGGTTCGGCAACCGTCGCCCTCCCGAATTTCCGACCGAAAGATTGCTCACTGTCACTCAAAATAGCTTGTGTGGCAAAGTAAGAGCTTCGTATGTTATCCCGATGCACATTTTCCTATCCGACGTTCACCTTTTCAGCGGACGCGCCGACGATATCGAACGACGCGACCGAGTTATTCGCTTTCTCCGGCAAATCGTGAGAAATGCCGATGCTTTATGGATTGGAGGTGACCTCTTCGATTTCTGGTACGAGTGGAAGCACGCTATTCCGAAAGTTCACTTTGAAGTGTTGGCGGAATTACGCTCGCTCGTAGATGCTGGCGTTCCCGTCCACATGATTCCCGGGAATCACGATTTTGCGATCCAAGAAAACTTCTTCACCCAACAAGTAGGCATCACGATTCATCCAAGTCCGGACGCAATTGTGTTGGACGGTGTTCGAATTCACTGGGTGCATGGCGACGGTGTTGCCGCGAGTGACGGCGGCTACCGGTTCCTCAAGCGAATCCTCCACAACCGGTTTGCACAAAGAATGTTCCGATGGATTCATCCCGATTGGGCGATGGGTATTGCACTGGCGACTTCGAAAAGTTCCCGGTACAAATCGGAAACGATTGGTGTTCCTCCCGATGAAGAATATCAGGCGTATGCGCAATCGGTGCTGTCGCAGGGCATTGCCGATGCAGTAGTGATGGGACATACTCACCAACCGAAGATTGTGGCACTGCAAAACGGCAAGTATGTAAACACCGGTGATTTTATTGTCGAGTGTTCCTATGGCGTACTCGATCACGGTGAGTGGCGAATCGAGCGGTTTGAATATGATCCCACACACGGCAGCAACCGGGTACGCAAGCAATGAGCCGACCGCCTCCCCTGCATCAACGCAGTAACCGGACGCCACATCGTAAGCAGACGCCACAGGTTCGCTGGTGGTTGTGGATAATCATTGCCTGTGGATTGTTTCTCTTCGGGGCAGGTATCATTGTGGGGGTCTGGTACTATTATCACCACGATTTGCCATCGCTTGCCCAACTGGAAAAGTACGAACCGAAACTTGCCTCCAAAGTCCTTGCCAACGATGGTACCATACTAACGCAATTCTTTGTGGAACGCCGTGATTACGTGCCATTAGCGCGGATGCCGAAGAATATAAAGAATGCAGTACTCGCCATTGAGGATCACCGTTTTTACTCACATTGGGGGGTCGATTTATTCGGAGTGATGCGCGCTGTTGTCGTCAATGTTGCTACCATGTCACGCAAGCAAGGAGCCAGTACGATCACGCAGCAGCTTGCCCGAAATCTCTATTTCGGTCCGGAAAAATGGCTTACCCGAAAAATCAAGGAACAACTTACCGCGATTCAAATCGAACGCACCTACGCCAAAGATGAAATTCTCGAAATGTATTTGACGCAAGTCTATTTCGGACATGGTGCGCATGGAGTTGGTGCGGCGGCGCGGCGCTTCTTCTCAAAGGATATCTCGGCATTGACTTTACCGGAATGTGCGTTGCTTGCCGGAACGATTCAAACTCCCGGCAGGAATTCGCCGATTAAGTATCCGAAACGGGCAAAAACGCGACGCGACATTGTTCTAAAACGAATGTACGACGAGAACATGATTTCGTTCGAGGAGTACCGGCGCGCGCTGTCGACACCATTAGCACTTAGTTTATCCGAACCGAACGATGCGTTGGGAATTGCGCCTTACTTTACCGAAATGGTGCGGCAGGAGCTGGAGGAACGCGGCGACACTTTGAATGTCGATTACCTGAAAGATGGTCTCGTCATTCATACTACGCTGGATGTGCGGTTGCAGCAATGGTTGGAGGAATCCGTACGCGATCATTTCGCAATGTTCGATAAAGAGTATCATCCGCAAGCCTATCGCCGGATTGGCGGCGAGCGATGGATGCGAACCTATCATCCGAAAGAGTATGCGATTTTTGGTAAAACGATGGAATCGAATATCGCTATGCTCGATTCGTTGTTGCCGGAAAAAGAAAAACTACAGATCGCGGCAGCGATGATCGATCCGAAAACAGGCGCAATTTTGGCGATGGTGGGTGGTAGAAACTTTGCGAGATCGAAGTACAATCGTGCCGTCCAAGCAACCCGGCAACCCGGTTCCACCTTCAAACCGTTTGTCTATGCGACGGCGCTGCAGAAAGGGTATGAACCGGATGCTAAGGTTTCTAATGCGCCGATTGCGATTTCGATTGCCGGACAAAAAACGTGGCGTCCGCAAAATTACGATGGGAAATCCGGCGGAGTGTATCAATTGCGCGACGCGCTCAAACAATCGCTAAACCTCTGTGCTATTCGCGTCTGTAAAGACATGACCGGTATTCAATCAGTGATCGATATGGCGCACACAATGGGTATCACTTCGCAAATCCAACACTATCTCCCGATTGCGATTGGCGCGAATGGTATCAAACTGATCGAAGCAGTGAATGCATACGGGGCATGGGGACAAGGCGGTATTTTACCGAAAACGCATTTTATGACAAAGGTCGAGGATAATTCCGGCGCGCTATTATATCAACGCCGCCTGCAACGTACCGAAGCTATCGACGAAGAAACCGCTTACCTCATTACCGACATGCTGCGCGATGTAATTAATGCCGGCACCGGCGCTTCCGCCCGTAGCAAATTTCATTTTACTGCCGACGCCGCCGGGAAAACCGGAACGACGAATTCCTTTACCGACGCATGGTTTGTCGGGTATACGCCGCAGGTAGCATTCGGGGTGTGGACAGGTTTCGACGATCCCGCGCGCTCGCTGGGTTCCAAAAAAACGGGGGGTGTGATGGCGCTGCCGGTGTGGGCGAATACGCTGGTGAAAGCATATACCGCCAGACGATTTACCGATGAACGCTTCCGCGCGCCGGCAAGCATCGATACTGTAAAACGAAAACGCCGAAGCACCGCCTCCCTCACTGGTCGAGAAGAATAATTTATTTGGTAGCGACAGGTCTCCAGACCTGTAATGATGGTAGGGACAGGCGTCCCCGCCTGTTTTCGTGGCCGCAACATTCTTGTCGTGGTAGGGGCGAGATTCATCGCGCCAGAGTAGATAGAAGAGGTGGTTACAGGATTCCAATCCTGTCTTCGTTTTTCTGTTCCAATTGTACAGGTCTGGAGACCTGTCGGTACCCATCCGTAGGGGCGGCTGGCAGCCGCCCGAGATGAAACGAGTCGAAGCGTTTCGACCCCTACAACCAATGCTACTCAACGCTAATATTTTTGTTTTTGGCGATAACTCCATTGACTTGTGTGATTTTCTTTGGTAGTATACAAAGGAAACCAATTTGCACGATGGAGCAATCATGAACATCCATAAGTATAACCTCACCAACGTAATCATTACCCTTCTAATCGTATCGATCACAACTGCGTTCGCGCAAGATAGTTCCGGTGTGCATTGCCTCGGAAGATTTTGGCACACCTACTCACAGGATGTCGCGGTGCAAGGAAGTTACGCTTATGTTGCCGATGGTTCTTCCGGTTTACGGATCATAAACGTGAGCAATCCGGCAACTCCGGTACAAGTGGGGTTCTGCGAAACCCCCGGCTATGCTGTGGGCGTAACCGTATCAGGTAATTTCGCCTATGTTGCCGATGGCAGTTCTGGCTTGCGGATTATCAACATCAGCAATCCGTCCAGTCCGCAACTAGTCGGATTTTACGATACTCCCAGTTCTGCTACCGGTGTGGCTGTCTCCGGAATTTACGCTTATGTAGCCGACTTTATGTCCGGTTTGCGAATTATCAATGCAACAAATCCGGAAAACCCGCAAGAAGTTGGTTTCTACGATACCCCCGGCTATGCTGTGGACGTAACTGTTTCCGGCAGTTATGCCTATGTCGCAGATGATTATAACGGTTTACGGATCATCAACATCAACAATCCGTCAAATCTGCAAGAAGTGGGATTCTACAATACCTACGCTTTGGGTGTATCGGTCTCCGGCAATTATGCCTATGTTGTCGGTGATAATTCCGGCTTTCGGATTGTCAACATCAGCAATCCAGCAAACCCGCAGGAAGTGGGTTTTTACGATACCCCCGGCTATGCTAAAGATGTAACGATCTCCGGAAATTATGCCTATGTAGCCGATGGGGATTCCGGTTTATGTATAATAAACATCAGCAATCCTAGTAGTCCAACTCAAGTTGGTTTCTACGATACCCCCGGCTATGCTTTTGGCGTAACGGTTTCCGGTGATTTCGCCTATGTTGCCGACTATAGTGAAGGTTTAGGAGTAATCAATATTGCCAATCCAGCAAGCCCGCAATTAGTTGGTTCTTGCTTCATACCCGGTATTGCTCATAGCGTATCGATCTCCGGCAATTATGCCTATGTTGCCGACTATAGTGCTGGTTTACGAGTAATCAATATTGCCAATCCAGCAAGTCCGCAAACAGTCGGTTTTTGCGAAACTCCACGTTATGCTTATAGCGTATCGATTTCCGGCAGTTATGCCTATGTAGCCGATCTAATGTCCGGGTTACGGATACTCAATATCAATAATCCAGCAAATCCTCAGGAAGTTGGATTCTATGAAACCCCCGATTTTGCCGATGATGTAACCGTTCTCGGCAATTACGCTTATGTTGCCGCAGATAATTCCGGCTTACTGATTGTCAACATAAGCAATCCGTCAAGTCCGCAATTAGTCGGTTCTTGCTTCATACCCGGTTCTGCTGATGGGGTAACTGTCTCCGGCAATTATGCCTATGTTGCAGTCAATGGTGCTGGCTTACGAGTTATCAATATTGCTAATCCGTCAAGTCCGCAATCAGTAGGTTCTTGCTACACACCCGGTGCTGCTGGGGTAACTGTCTCCGGCAACTACGCCTATGTTGCCGATGGGGGTTCCGGGTTACGTATCATCAACATCAGCAATCCAACCAACCCTCAAGAAGTCGGTTTTTACGATACTCCCGGCTATGCCGCTGGGGTAACTGTCTCCGGCAATTACGCTTATGTTGCCGATTGGAGTTCCGGATTACGTATCATCAATGTCAGTAATCCAGCAAGTCCTCAGGAAGTTGGGTACTACATTACGCAAGATATCGCGGATAACGTAGCTGTGGCTGGCGATATTGCTTACGTCGCCGCAAGACAAGAATTTGGTATCTACGATTGTTCACAGGCATTGGGTGTGGTTGATCGGATTGGCGGAGAGATACCTAACGATTTTCGGATAGAAAATATCTATCCGAATCCATTCAATGCGACCGCAACACTCACCTATACCTTACCCAATACCGCGAATGTGAAATTGGAATTGTTCGATATTACCGGAAGAAGTGTCGGAAAATTGTTCGATTGGACACAGGATGCCGGTACCTATTCCGTGAATATCAATAGTGACAATCTTTCCTCAGGTACTTATTTCGCACGTCTCTCGGCAGGCACACAATCCCTTTCGCAGAAATTTGTTGTACTGAAGTAGGGGGTAGCGACAGGCGTCCTCGCCTGTAATTGAAATATTAATCGTTTGGGGCGTATGCCATACGTCCAAAATTGGGTACCGACAGGTCTCCAGACCTGTAAACTTCTTTATCTTTTTTGCAACTAAACAGGTCGGGAGACCTGTCAGTACCCATCCTACAGGCGGGGACGCCTGTCTCTACTACTTCTTTCTATACAGGTCTGGAGACCTGTCAGTACCCTCTAATCTCCCCTGCCCTAACCCCCATTCCCTGATTAATTTCGCCAGAACCGGATACGGGGAAGATTGACAGGATCGACATCGAATTGAATCCCATCGGCGCGACCGGGTCCCGTACGGTTTTGTCCGCGGCGTTTTGCCCACATCGGCAAGGCAGCAAGGTAGGTCGCCGTACCGCCGCCATATTTTTGATTCAATCGCATAATCGCTTTTGTCAAGCCGGCGGCGCGCTCATCCTTTTGGAAATCGCCAAAGATGTCCGGCGCATTGGGGCCGGCGGGATCAACATCGACCACCACGCCGGTGCCGCGATAAATCGTGCCAGAGCGAAACAGTTTCTCGAACGCTCTTCGCACCGCGCCGATGATTATTTCGTAATTATTCGTCGACCGCTCCGGCATCGCTTCCGCCCACTGCAACGAAAAATCTTTACTCCGGAGAAAGAGTTGAACCCGATTGGTGTAGAGATTTTTCGCTACGAGAATACTCACGACACGCGCCGCATGATAAGCACAAGCGGCAAAGACCCGGTCGGGATCGGTAGTCTTGAGATCGAAGTTCGCGGTGCGGGAGACGCTTTTCGGTTGGGCTTCTTCGGTCTCGAGGCGGTACATCGCATTGCCATGCAGCTCGAGCCACATGTCCATGCCGAGTTTCCCCATCCACTTTTTCACTTGTTCAAGCGGCGTCTCGTAAAATTGTAGCGCGGTTTGCAAACCAAAGCGTTCGATGCGGATTCCCCAGCGCGAACCAAATCCCCAGATATCGCACACCTCGCGATCATCTAAAAACGCTTCAAGATTGCCATCGTGGATGTAAGAAAGCCCGTCCGGTTTTTGATAATCAGAGGCGAGTTTCGCGATGGTTTTCGTATGTCCGATACCGACCGAAACTGTAATGCCAACTTCTTCGCGCACCCGTTTTTTTATCATCCGTCCGATTTGCTCGTAATCCATTTTGTATAAGCGGTCGAGTCCGGTGAGGTCGATAAATCCTTCATCGATTCCGTAAATTTCCAATTCCGGGCTGATCGATTTGAGTACCTCGAACATTTTGTAACTAACATGTCCATAAAATTGGAAATCGGCGGGATAGAAAATCGCGTTGGGAACAACTTTTCGAACTTCCCAGGTCGGTGAGCCGACCGTTACGCCGTGGGGTTTCAATTCGTAGGAACGGGCAATCACAATCGCATTCACCGAGGAGCAGACAGCGACCGGCTTGCCGTTGAGCGAGGGGTCGCGCAACCGCTCGCACGACACATAGAAACAATCGGCGTCGACGTGGGCTATTACTTTGCGTTCCATAGCCTTAAATTCAGGAAGTTTTGGTGTCTGCACAAGACCACAACCGGTAGCGGTGAAGAAAAATAACTCCACAAGAATTCTGAGGTTACGTCATGTCCGACCAGTTCACTCCCCGGCTCGAGCCGCTTTCCATCGTCCTCTCCGCCGACGCTTCCGATAAGAAGCCGAGTACGCGCGGTCTTACCGGCTGCGGTTTCAGCAAACGCATTGCCGGACAGGAGCTTAAGTATCATTCGCCGCATCCCGACGCCGACCAAACGCTTTTGTTGCGGGCAAAAACCGGTTTTCTCAATATCGAGTGGGAGACCGAAGTGGTTCCAGACCCGATGGGAGAGGAAAAAATAACTTTCATTTGGTTGTCGGCGATGGGTGGTCCGCAATGGGCGCCGCACAATTTCCGGTTATTCGTTGACGATATGTACCGGTTCACTTTTTCGACCTGTGCCGATTTAGCGCAGAAAGATTTCGAGTACATCGATAATGCTGGGGCATCGCTCACATTTACATCGACCTTAGTCGATACCCGGAGCGATGTCTTCGGTTACTTCTTTTTGACTTTACCGACCAACCAACTAACGCCCGGCAAGCCGCTCCGGTTACGGGTTGAGGCGGACGACGAAGGGAGCAGCGATTGGCTGCTGGTCTTTCAATACACTTTCGATTTCAAACCACGCTTCCGGATCGAACCGCTCATTCTCCGAACGGAACAAGGCGCTCGTCAGACCTTGCGAATGGTTGTCGATGCGCTCAATTGTGGTCAGGTGGCAATTACGCCGCCAGCTTCTCCGGCATCGACCCATCCTCTGCAAACCGGCGCGAATATTCTTCCTATTCCCATTCCGGTAATTGAACAAGATGCGATTTTACCTATTCGGATTTCGTATCCCGATGGTTCGATGGAACTGGTCGAATTTCCGGTGCAACCGGTAGCAAAACGCGACGTCTATCTCATCCCTTATTCGCACAACGACATTGGATACACCAATCATCAAAGCGAAGTGCAAGCGAAACAGTGGCGCAATATCGAGCAAGCGATTACGCTGTGGGAAGAGACAAAACATCTCCCCGATGGCTGCCGTAGTAAATGGAATCTGGAAGTGATTTGGGCGCTCGAGTCGTGGTTGGAACAAGCTTCGCCGGATTGGATTGCGCGGTTTCGTAATGCAGTGAAAGAAGGGGGACTCGGACTCAATGCGTTGTGGGCAAATTTCCTGACTGGTCTCGCATGCGAAGAAGAACTCGCGCATTTCGTAAAGTTTGCAAAATCATTGCAGGAAAAATATGGTATTACCATCGATACTGCTGTCCAGACGGACATTCCCGGTTTCAGTTGGGGAATTGTCAAAGCGCTTGCCGATGCCGGAGTGAAATATTTCTCGATAGCGCCGAACGAATTCGACCGGGTCGGTCACATTTACGAAATGGGCGATCAGCCATTCTATTGGTTATCACCTAACGGCAACGAAAAAATATTGACTTGGATTGCCGGTGCGAGCTATTCGCTGTTTCACCAAGGGGAATTGAGTAAACTCGGCGATGAACGGTTGTTGCAATATCTCCGCAAACTCGACGCTACTAAGTATCCGTACGAACTCGCGTTTGTTCCCTACACCATCGGCGGGGATAACGGACCGCCCGATCCAACGCTGCCGCCCTTTGTTGCCGAGTGGAATGAGCGATATGTGTCACCCACCTTGCGGATTGCGACGCATCACGAGTTCTTCCACGATTTTATAAATCAGTATGGCGAGTCTTTTCCGGAACGAAGCGGTGACCTTACAGGATATTGGGAAGATGGCGCAATGTCGACCGCGGCGGAAACAATCCAATGCCGCAATGCGGTGGATATGTTGTTACAAGCGGAAGCAACCAATCGCATTTTCTTCGCAGGAAATGCGATTACCGCTGAGGAGAGTGAAGCGGTTTGGCAGAATATCCGCTATTACGATGAGCATACGTGGGGCGCTTTCAATAGCGTATCGGAACCGGAACTCCCATCGGTGGTGGCGCAATGGGTAACCAAACAGAAATTTGCCGTGGATGCATACGATGGCGCTGCGAAATTGTTGCGGAAGACATTGCAAATGTTGTCGCAGCAAGCAGGTGTAACCGACGAGCTGCTTGTCGTCAATACCTTGCCGTGGGATCGCCATGAAATCGTCACAATTCCGTCGTCGAAAGGAAAGCAGGGCAATTGTCTCCAGGATGAAACGGGTGAAGAGTACCCATTGCAACGATCTGCCAATGGAGAAGCATGGTTAGCATCGGTTCCGGTTCCTGCCAATTCCTACCGTAAACTATCTTTCGTTACAAAGGAAATCGATCAAAGCAAAACCGCGAACGAATCCAACGATCATCTCGAAAATGATTTTCTCTCAATAACATTAGATGCTGCTACCGGAGCAATACAAAGTCTGATAACCAAGAGTGATGGGAAGGAGTGGGTCGACGGGAAAAGCGGTTTCGGGATTGGACAATTCCTTTATGTACCGGGCGCCGATCCGAACACAGCGCAGCAAGTTGCCAATGTAAAATGCACTTTGAAAGAAACCGGCGGTGTGCGATCATCATTGCTGGTGACTGCCGACGCGCCGGGTTGCAGCGCGTTCGAGTGTGAATTTTCTATACCGTCGGATCGTCCGCAGCTCGAAATTCGGCTTCGCATCGATAAGGAAACGAATCGTAAGAAAGAGGCGGCACATCTCGCATTTCCGCTCCAAGTTCCAGAAGGGATCGTTCGTTACGATGTCGCGGGTGGAATCGTGATTCCCGAGCGCAATCAATTGCCCGGCGCTTGTAAGAATTTCTATTCGGCGCAAAGTTGGTTCGATGTATCGAATGCGGAGCGTGGGATGGCATGCGCGCTGCTCGATACACCGCTCATCGAAACCGGTGCGATTACCGTCGAGACGGGATGGTTACGCGAAGGTTCGCAGCAACCGCCGGTATTTATCTACTTGCTGAACAACTATTGGCACACGAATTACAAAGCGGATCAGGAAGGTATCATCGAGTATCGATTTGTATTGATGCCGCACGGAAGATTTGATCCATCGGAAATAGCACGATTCGGAAAAGGGTGTCGCCAACCATTGCTTGTCGCGTAAAATGGTGGGTACCGACAGGTCTCCAGACCTGAATGCGCTTTTGGGTAGGGGCGGACTTCCACGTCCGCCCGCATGAACTACGGGTCGATTTAAAATCGACCCAGTGCGGCGAATGCCGCATAAATGGTTGGACAGACAGGGGCGTCTGTCCCTACTTCAATACAACGAATTTCTGGGAAAGGGATTGTGTGCCCGCCGAGAGTCGTGCAAAATAAGTACCTGAGGAAAGATTGTCGCTATTAATTTTCACCGAATAGGTGCCGGCATCCTGTGTCCAATCGAACAATTTCCCGACACTTCTTCCAGTAATATCAAACAATTCTAATTTCACTGCTGCAGTGTTCGGTAAGGTATAAGTGAGTGTTGCTGTCGCATTAAATGGATTTGGATTGATCTTTTCTATCTTAAAATCATTGGGTATCGCTGTTCCAATTCGATCGACCACACCCAATGCCTGCGAACAATCGTAGATCCCGAATTCTTGTCCGGCAGCCACATACGCGATATCGCCAACCACCGAAACATCTACAGCGTTGCCGGGGGTATCATAGAATCCAACTTCCTGCGGATTTGTCGGACTGTTGATGTTGATAATCCGTAATCCGGAAGAATAATTGGCAACAAAGGCGTAGTTCCCGGAAACAGTTACACCCCTAGAATAGCCGGGAGTATCGTAGAAACCGACTTCTTGCGGATTTTCCGGATTGCTGACGTTGATGATTCGTAAACCGGCATAATCATCTGCCACAAATGCGTAACTACCAGAGACAGTTACATCATAAGCATAACCGGGAGTATCGTAGAATCCTACTTCTTGGGGGTTTGCCGGATTGCTCACGTTTATGATCCGTAAACCGGAATAGTCAGTGGCAACATATGCATAATTTCCGGAAACGGTTACACCAATAGCTTCGCCGGAAGTAAAGTAGAATCCGACTTCCTGCGGACTTGCCGGGTTGCTTACATTGATAATCCGCAATCCGTAGTCCCAATCGGCAACATAAGCAAAGTTTCCAAAAACCTTTACACCAATAGCTTCGCCGGAAGTAAAGTAGAATCCGACTTCCTGCGGACTTGCCGGGTTACTAATATTGATTACCCGCAAGCCATAGTTATCATCGGCAACATGGGCATAATTTCCGGAAACCGTTACACCATTTGCATAACCGGGAGTATCGTAAAGGCCCACTTGTTGCGGACTTTCCGGATTGCTGATATCGATTATCCGCAAACCTGATGAATTATCGGCAACATAGGCGTAGTTGCCTTGCACTGCCACATCCCGCGAGTTGGTGTTCCAAATTCTTCCGAGGCATCTAACATTCAAACTATCTTGTGCAAACGAAATCGTAAACGATCCGAGGAAAAGGAGAAGAAGAAACAGTCGGGTGTAACAGCGGTGCAAGTTCATGGCAACTCCTACAAAGTAGTTATCAAAAAGTAGCCACCAATTTTTCAATCTGCAATGAAAATTCGTCAAAGAAGAAAAATAATCTACACGGAATCGGGCGGCTGCCAGCCGCCCCTACGGATGGGTACCGACAGGTCTCCCGACCTGTACAATTGGAACCGAGAAGAGAAGACGGGATTGGAAGCCCGTAACCACCACAGAATTGGGCGAACCAGTGGTTCTGCCCCTACAATCGGGCGCGATGAATCTCGCCCCTACATTACAGGTCTGGAGACCTGTCGCTACCCTTACATATTGGCTCGCAAAAAAAAGTTAATTGTACATCGAATCGGCGAGCTCTTGGATGCGAATCAGTTCGGCGGGACAGTCGTTGAAAGAGGCAGAAAAAATTTTTCGTTGTTCGAGGGTGGAAAATGGTAAAATTGGTTCGAGCAATCCCGGATTCGACACCAACTCTAATGGCGATACCGGCGGCTCATCCTGTTTGCGCCAACTGCACAACCGGTCGGCAAGTTTCACCAAATACATTGCCTGAGCGTCGGGATGATTCTCTGGTGGGGTATGATGCCAGTGCAACATATCGATCATGCTTCCCGAGAATCGCCAATACTTTGCCAAATAGCTCGAAAGCTCGGCATGATCGTTTCCCAAACACTCACGCTCCAATTCCAATGGATCGCCACCTTTCCCGACTCCGGTTAGAATTCTTCCAAACTCCTCAGGAAAGTAATGTCCAATCACAATATGCCCGATATCGTGCAAAAGAGCAGCCGTCGCAATTTCACCTACTTCACTTTCCGGGTACTGCAATTTCCTGGTGAGGTATCGCACCATCGATGCGGTCGAGACACTGTGCTTCCAAAGAATGCGGCGGTCGAAGCGCTGATTGGTTGTCCCCCCGAATACATTCACCACCCCGATACTCGATATAATCAGAATAATGCCATTAACACCGATTGAGAGAAACGCATCGGTGAGTGAACTGGTTGGTTTTTGTCGACCGAAGTAAGAACTATTAGCGATTCGCAACAACCGCGCCGTCAGCGCTGGGTCTTTGGCGACTACCGATTGGAGCGTATCGAAACTGACGTTCGGATTTTGCAAATGGTTCAACACCTCGACCAGAACACTGGGAAGGGTAGGTAGGTTGGATATCTCTTGCATGCGGCTCAGCGCATAACCCGGTGGTCGATTCATATCTGTCAAGGTCGATAAAAAAAAGGAGTAAAAAAAATCACTTATCAGGAAAATACCTGTTGCCATGTGCGATTGCCCACGAAGTTCTGCTTATCGGCTCCCAGAGAACGTAAGAGCAAATACTGCTTGTGTTTATTGGGAACCAGCGGAGAATCGCTCGACGAGGTATCGCTTGTGAGTTTTTATCTATGCAGTTGCCTTGCGAGAAGGATCGTGTTACTTCCTATCAAAAGATACACATTTCCATGACTGTCATCGGCATTTCGGTTGATTTCATTTTGATGCAGTCTCGATAAAATCTGTAATTACAAAGCTCGCTCCTTCCGAAAAGCGGGATACAAACAATTTTCATGAAACGTAGTCATAGCTTTCGTTTTTACTGATTTATGTTCAAGAATCACAATAATTTCGACGGTTGCTGTGCGGTCGCATTGGTTGTTATCGTCCGCCTTGAATAACGTATGATGAACTCACACGTGAGATACATCAACTTTTGGAATGACTGTGAACATAACGAGCGAAATCATTATTGTCGATCCCGACCTCAAGCATCGCAATAGCTGCGTGAGCGCGCTAACGAGAGCGTTGGTGCCAGTATCGTCGATGGAGCGCGCTGATCAATTATTCGATGCATTGCACCGTGGAATGCCGCCCGCCGCGCTGTTGTTAGCAGTTGATCTGGGGTTAGAAACGATTGCGCACTTATTGCGGGAGTATCGCAGCGCACTGCACTATCCGCCACACCAACCATTGCCAGTCATTCTCTATACCGTCGACTCTAATACGGACGCTCGCGATATTCTCGATAGTTGTGGTGCCTCTTTTCTTTTACGACGACCATTCGCAAACCGTTTGTTGATTGATACCGTTTGTTCGGCGCTGCGGTTACGCGATCAAGCCGCTGCTGCCCACTTTGAGTTGGATGACGCGCCGGTTTCAGTGCTGCCGGCAGAGGATGCATCGGACTTTATGCGCGCTGTCATCGATTCGATAGGTATCGGCGTAATTACGGTTCGTACCAGCGGGGAAGTCATTTTCGCGAATCGTGCGGCGATCCTGATGCTCGGCATCGAAACCAATTACACAATTGGAATTCCATTGCGACAACTTTTCGGCGATGAGGCATCGAATCGAATACTGCATGCAAAGTTGACCCACTACTTACTGGCGCGTGAGCTTTCCATCGATACGCCGCGCGGCCCGATGACGGTCGAGTGTTCCCTGAATGAATTGCGAAAACCGGATGGTATGGTCGATGGAATTACGATTATTTTCCGCGATTTAACACAGCTGCACCGGTTAGAGGAGGCGGTGCACATGTTCAGCCGGAGTATACTCGACTCGCTATACTCCGGTGTCATGACGGTCGACTCGCACGGCCGCTTGGAATTTCTGAATCGGGCAGCGTGCGAAGTGTTTTCTGTATCCGGGGATATGGTAGTCGGTGCGCCGCTTGGGATTCTTGTCGGGGAAAAAGCAGCACAGGAGATGCTGGAAAAATCAAGTGAGGATAAGCCGTGGCAAACCTATGAATTGGTGTGCGATGTGAATTACAACCGGGTACAAATCGGGTACTCGGTATCGATACGCACTAACCGGCTTGGCCAGCAAGTCGGTACTGTGATTCATTTCCGTGATATTTCCCTGATCAAGCACTTGCAAGACGAACGTATCCGTCACGAGCAATTGGTCTCGATGGAGGTATTGGTCTCGGCATTGGCTCACGACATTCGGAATCCACTGACCAGTATCTCGGCAATGGCACAGTTAGCAAAGCTGAAACTCCCGGAAGGGCATCCCGCCGAAGACCAGTTAAAACGGATTGTAACGCAGGTGCAACGGCTCAACCGGTTGTTCCAATCGTTCTTTGCTGCGATCCGGGTTAGCCGTGAAAAACCGGAACTGGTGGAAATCGAACAAGTTATGCAGCTTGCCACAGAATTGCTATCCAGCAAATTCCAAGCTCGACAGATTGAATTGTCATTTTACAGTGAAGTACCGCAAGCAAAAGCCTATGCCAACCCCGACCAACTTTTGCAAATCCTCCTAAACCTATTGGTTTTCAAAATCAATAATGTAAATTCTAATGGTACGATTGGTGTGGAAGTTTATCCGCTCGATACAGCAATTCTTAACCCGCCGGAAGAGCACTTCCGGATGGAAGCAATTCGACATAGTTACATCGGCGGCGGTACGGTTGTCCGGATGAGCGATACCGGACCTATTCCGCCCAAAGAGATTTTGAATCGATTGTTTGATCCGTTCTTTCGGGCAGAGGCCGGTGGTTCCGAT
>JAOTSC010000042.1 GCA_030247525.1 bacterium
GTTCTGGACGGCGATGTTTGCCACCGTGATGTCGACAGTAAATTCCTACTCGTTTCTCGCCGCCGTAACGCTTGGGCGGGACATCCTCTGGCGGGCGCTCCCCCGTTCGGAACAATCCGATGCACGACTCACCCGCTACACGCAAATTGGACTCGGTGGTTCTTTGTTGATTGCCGGTATTGTCGCTTCGCTAAATGAGAGTGTAGTCGATATCTGGAAAGACTTTGGTTCGGTGTTTGGTCCGGCGCTGGTGTTACCACTTCTGACCAGTTGGCAAGCGAAATGGCGGATGCGAAAAAGCACAGCCTTTTGGGCAATGCTGTGTACGATGCTGGTCGCGTTGGGTTGGACGATGTCGAAACATTTGCCGGGCAGCGGTGGAAATACACTCTTCGCAATCGAGCCAATATACCCTTCCATCGTTACGGCAATTCTCTTTTGGCTCGTCGACCGGATTCGCCGCTGATTAACGCTTGGTAACGGAATTTCTCACCGCTATCAAGTAGGGATGAGTCCTACTCATACCGTTTTCTCTATCGGTTCTACAGTGACATCGTCGGTACTCTTTTTATCTATGCTGTAAATCACATTTATTTTGTTTTAACGCTTCAATTTCTTGAATCATGCAAGTTTCTGTATGTATGTTGTGATAATATTCACCAACTATTCAGGCGTTTACATCATTCGTCAATGTTCCTCGGAGTTCGTATGAAACGGCTATTTTTACTTATTGCAATGCTTCTGTGTGGGCATGCTGCCTTCGCAGTATCTGGTCACATCACTGCTTCCACGACTTGGAGCGGGGATGTTCTCATTACAGGTGATGTATGGATTGATCAAGGCGTTACCCTGACACTGGATGCCGGGACACGGGTCCTGTTTCCAAAAGTAGATGCGAACGTTGACAACATTGGAGATTTCCGGTTTGTCATCAACGGAGCATTACAAGCTAACGGCACCTCAGCGAGTCCGATTTACTTTCTCTCCAATGAAACGACACCCCATACCAACGATTGGTACGGATTGGTCGATAGTTCCTATGGCTCCAACCAAATGTCGACTTTGAATTATGTCAACATTCTGCATGCGTATCGCGGGATGTTGGTAGATGCCGACAGTTTGACAGTAAACTACTGTTGGGTAGATAGAACTGGCGAATATGGTTTCAGAGTTACGAGAAGCATAGCTACTTCGATGAATCACACAGTAGTTTTTGGATCAGGCACTTATGGAGTTAGAGTTGAACAAAATTCGAATTTCAATGGAAACTCAATAAACGTTGTCAATTGCAAACTAAATGGGATTGAGATCTTTGGAAACGGAAATAGAAGTATTGTTGATTCATACTCAGTTTCAAATGAAATGACTGGTTTACTATGCGATGGATCTGCTCCTGTCATAACAAATTCTACATTATCTTACAACTCTTTCCATGGTTTAAATTGTACAAATGGTGCAAATCCTATTATAAGCTATTGCAATCTAAAAAGTAATGTAGTTTATGGAGCCTATGTATTTAATGCGTCGCCGACAATCACTTACTGCGACATAGTTGGGAATCTTGGCTTAGGTCTGTATTTTGCATCATCACAAGCTCATGTTAATTATTGCAATATCACAGATAACGCTTCTGATACAAATTCAACGATGATCTCAACAAATGGAACTCTATCAGGAAATAGACCTTGGAATGGAATCGCTGGGTCGAATAACGATTACGGTGGAACCGTATATTTATCAACCTCCAACTATAGCAGTCTGATATCAACAGGGGCTAGCATAATTGCAACAGGAAACTGCACAACGAGCGGTGGTGCTTCAATCAGGGCAACCTTTACAGATGGATCAAATTATCAATTATCTGATACATCAGTGAACATAGGAAATTACTTTGTTCCAACTCTAAATACACTTGCTCGATTTTCCCGCCTAACCTCAAATACTTCGATAAATGTCAGAATACATTACGGTGGCAATAATTTGCAAAGGACTTTTTACTGGGATATTCCTCAAATACAAATAAAAAAAACAACAGGGTTAGCCCACTGTGCGATTTGGAATAATTCAAGTAGTATAGTTATGCTCCAGAACAACTGGTGGGGAAGGATTTTTTCACTTGACACACTTATTTATCAAGATGTGATTGGAACAGCAGTTTACTCTCCATTTCAATCTAATCCTAATATTGGAGTAGGTTCAAATCAAGTAAACACATATCCTTCGCTGTCTTTTACGTCTCCAATCACTTTCACCCAAACCAGCACCACCCAAAACATCAGTTGGAGTGCATTCGATCTCGAAGATAATGCAACGATTCGTCTCTATTACTGCCGCAATACTGATACGCTTGGCTTAACGGGAACGCAGTTTTCCCGTACTTACCAAGCATACAACGACACCAACGCATTCACTTGGGATGTGTCGGCGATACCGAATGGTGTCTATCGTATCTATGCGCGGATTAACGATGGCACGAATCCCGATGTTCTTGTCTATGCGCCCGGTACTGTCGTGATCGGAAAAATTGTCATATTTTCGCCGAATGGCGGCGAAACTTTCCGGGCGGCGACAACCGACAGCATTCGTTGGGGTAGTGCCGATGTTACGGGAAATGTCCGGGTCGAATTAAACCGGAGTTTCCCCTCTTCGGCATGGGAACCGATTCAAGTCAATGCTCCAAACACTGGTGCATGTGAATGGACGCGCACCGAACCGATGACTGCGACGGCTCGAATCCGAATTCTTTCGATCAATAACACTATCATTGGCGATACGACCGATGCGAACTTTACGATTACGCCATCGGAAGTTGAGATTGTTTCACCAAACGGCGGTGAATCGTTTACGATTGGATTTGCAGATACAATCCGGTGGTTGATTCCGGCAATTCCCGGCAATGTTCGTATTGAACTGAATCGAAGTTATCCTAATGGAACTTGGGAATCGCTCTTTTCGGATACTGACAACGATGGCATCCAGTTATGGACAACAGCCGCTCCACCCACTACATCTGCACGATTGCGCATCATACCATTAAGCGATACTACTCGCAGCGATACTTCGGAGTTCGATTTCACCATTGGACAACCGATAAAACTAACACGACCCAATGGTAGTGAGATTTTGGTAATCGGAGCATCCGACACAATTAAATGGACCTCAAGCCGAATCACTGGTAACGTAAACATCCGCTTCAAACGAAACTATCCATCGGGTCCCTGGACAACAATTGCGAACAATGTGCCCATTTCTCAAGGGTATTTCGAGTGGACGCCGACAACGCCCATCACGAGTAATGCTCGTATTCTGCTTTCACCAGTTAATTTTCCCTCACTTGCAGATACTTCCGACGCCAACTTTTCGATCATGAATCCAACGGTAACAATTGCGCATCCCATTGGTGGTGAGCGAATCATCGTCGGCATTCCCGATACTATTCGATGGAGCGCGAGTTATAATGGTGACTTGCAGATTTATCTGTACCGAAATGGACAAAGCGATCCCGAACCAGTAGTAATCACCGATAGCGTTCCCTCGCAATCTGGAGTGTTTGTTTGGACGCCAACTGCGCCGGTATCGGATAGCGCATATCTCTACATCTCCGATAGTTACTACCCGGTAGCAACCTGGTCGCAGAAATTCCGCATTGTCAACTCCACTATCGATGTAATTCGGCCAAACGATGGGGAAGTGTTTTATTACGGCTTACCGGATTCGATCAAATGGTCGTCAGTAAATCTTACCGGGAATGTCGCAGTCGATTTGCGGCGTACTGTAACTGGCAGTTGGGAAACGATTCGGAATAGCGTTGCCAATACCGGATATACCCGTTGGCAGCCGACTGGTACATCGACGATTAGCGCGAAAGTACGAGTACGCAGTTTAACCGATCCCGGAACGTCGGATACATCCGATTTTGCCTTCAGTATTCAAAACTACCCGTGGTCGACGTTGCTCAGTTACTTGGCTCGGAATCCTCATGCCCAGACGAACAATCGTGATGAGTGGATTCCCGAAATTCCCTATGATATTTCCACCAGCAATCTCGCGCCGGTCGAACTTCATTTCCCTAACCAACCGGAAGGCTTTCTCAATCCCGATTCGTTGCGTGCTTCCTATACGACATTTAGCGGCGATGAAGTGGGAAGTAATCGCACAGTGAATCGCAAGTGGTCGGTTGTACCGTCCACAGAACAATTTAGCGGCGCCGATCTCACACTGCGGTTTACCCGGAGCGATCTTCCCAGTTCGATTGTAGCGCCGGATTCCGTGTATCCTCCGTTGCGAGCAATCTTCACCGATGACGATGAGAGTACTTGGATATTTATACCCGGAGGAACGGTCTACCGCGATACCGCGGGATCGGGCAATTCCTTCAAGTTTGTGGTGGAAGATTTGAACCACATGTCGGAATGGGCATTGACGAATGATGGTTTGAAACCAGTTCTCACCTATCCGAATGGCAACGATACGATCCATGTTTCCGATACCATTCAATTTCAGTGGAGTAATTCGATTCGCGGGGGATCGGTATCCATCGAACTGAATCGTAACTATCCCACGGGGAGTTGGGAAATACTGCTTGCAAACACACCGAACGATTCATCGGAATCGTGGGTGGTGACCGGCCCATTGACGAACAATGCCCGTTTCCGGATTGTATCCGAATGGTTCCCGACCGATGGTGATACAACCAATGCTGCGACTATCCTCCGCAGTTCGGCTGCCAGTGCGGGCATCGGAGTCGTCTATCCCAATGGCGGTGAAATTCTTCGCTTCGGTTCGATGGATACGTTGCGTTGGTATGGCAACGGTTTTACTGGAAATGTCTGTATCGAAGTCAATCTCTCTTATCCCACAGGTACGTGGGATACGTTGTTTGCGAATGCGGAAAATACCGGTGCGATCGCGTGGAGCGTTTCTGATATATTGACGACGCACGCCCGACTTCGGATTTCATCGATCAACCAACCGGAAGTGACGGCAATTTCTACCAGCGACTTCTCGATCCAACCGGCAGCAATTGTATTGCAATCGCCTAACGGTGGGGAAGTGTGGCGAGTCGGTGATGTTGACACGATCCGTTGGAATTCATTTGGCTTGGCGGGCAATGTTCAAATCGAATTGAATCGCAATTATCCTACAGGCGCATGGGAAACCATCACAGCTACCACCGAAAACGATGGCAGTGAACCGTGGCTTGTCACTGGGCAAAATAGTTTGCATACTCGCATTCGCATCGTGTCGGAGCTGTTCCCAACCATTGGCGATACCAGCAATGCCGATTTTGAGCTATACCGCCGCGGCATCCAAGTTATCTATCCCAATGGCAAGGAGATTCTCACACTGAATGTACCGGATACAATCCGTTGGATAACCCATGAGTATTCGGGAAATGTCCAATTGAAATACACCCGCGATTACCCGAATCCCCCGTGGTTAACGGTGACGGGAGGAAGCAACATTCCAGCATCGCAAGGGTTCCACGTGTGGACTCCAACTGGCTTCTCTTCCAATAATGCCCGGATTGCAATCATTCCGCTATCGGAACCGGCAATCGGCGACACCTCCGATGCTGCCTTCTCGATTCAGACTCGTCAATTGACTTTGACGTATCCCAACCACGGGGAAACATTTTTGCTTGGCAGACCGGATACGATTCGCTGGCTGGCAACCTATACCAGCAATGTATGTTTGTATTTGTTGCGTAACGGCATGCCCGGCAGCGAAGAAATCATCGACGATGGCGATACGATTCCGGCACGGCGCGGATATTATGTGTGGACGCCTACCGGCAGCATTTCCGACAATGCATATTTTCATATTGTCGATTATTCGTATGGACTCGAAGATGTAACCGATGTTCCGTTCCGGATTGCGAGCGCTGCAATCACAGTAACCAAACCAAACGATGGCGAAACTTATTATTTCGGGTTACCCGATTCGATCCAATGGTCTTCGTATAATCTTGCCGGTAATGTTGCGATTGATTTGCGGCGAACCGTAACCGGGTTATGGGAATCGATAGTTGCTGAGCAGAATAATACCGGCGGCTATTTATGGACACCGAGCGGTTCGCTAACCAGTAGTGCTAAAGTGCGTATTCGCAGTATTGTCGATCCTACGGTGGCCGATACTTCGGATTTCCCATGTTCGATATCTTATTATCCGTGGTCGGCAACCAGCTTCTCGGCGCACAATCCGAATGCTGCAGTCAATCGCCAAGCCGCGTGGATTCCAACGCTGCCCATCGATCAAGCGAGTGGCAATCGACCGCCATTGCAAATCGCATTTTCCGAGCAACCAACCGGATTTGCGAATCCTTCGCAAATCGTTGCGTCTTATGTTTCCGTGGTGAGCGATCAACTTGCGGCGGGAAGTTTCATTACTCGCTTCTGGACAATTTCTCCCGCGAGCGACAACTTCACCAATGCGACGGTAACGCTGCGCTTCCTCGATACCGATGTCCCTTTCACGATAATCGATCCAATAGCAGCCGAGCCATCGTTACGAGCAGTTAGCTCGCTCGACGGTATGCAGACTTGGTCGCTGCTCGGCGATGGTGAAATCGCTCGTGATATTGGTGCGGGAAATAGCTATACATTCTCGGTGGATTCGCTCAATCGAATGGGAACATTTGCCCTCACCAACGTTGGGTTGCGTCCCGAGTTGACGTATCCGAATGGCGGCGAAACCTTGACGATTGGCGAAACGGTAACCTTCCGATGGACAAATGCAATTCGCGGCGGTACCGTTTCCATTGCAATTAATCGAACATATCCCAGTGGGGAATGGGAAACGATTCTTTCTAATACACCGAATGATTCGCTCGAGCAATGGCTCGTATCGGGCGATGTAACGACCACTGCTCGCTTCCGCATTGCATCGGAATGGTTTGCCAGCGACGGCGATACTTGTGACAGCGATGTGGAACTGCAGTCGGGATTAGAAACGCCGGCGAGCCCCACGAGTTTACAACTCCAAGTGACAAACGTGAATGCCATATTACGCTGGAGTCCGGTGACGACTTCTCTTTCTGGACGCGCGCAATGGGCTGATGGTTATCTCATCGATTTCCGAGTGCAAGGTTATGGTGAGTGGCAACCATTAGGAATAACATCATCGACGTTTGATACAACCTATGTCGATAGCAATGCGGTGCAACTCTCACCACAGAAGTATTATCAAGTGCGCGCATTCAAAGCCGGCGGCGCAGCGGCAAGTTCGACGGGCGTAAGAATATCACAACCCGCCCACATTGGTATAGGAAATAAAAAGTAAGAGCAGACCCACTGGGTCACCCGATTGCCGTATTGGATGTTCGCTTGTTCCACAGCACAAAAACTTTGTGATGCAGGAACGTCATTTTTGTTGCAAATAACAACATTTTGAAGGTACGTTTGGTTTAGATTGTAGTTAGATTGGAAGGTAAGGTTACTACAACATGTATTGTTGTTCACAGAGATTCGAAAAATTAGGAGTATTTCAATGTACCGTTTGATGTTCATCTTATTGACCAAAGTAGTGCTCACCGTATCCTTCGTATACAGCTCGTTTGCTCAAGACAGTTTAAACATTAGGAAGATCGGTGAGACACAGGTTTCTGGCGAAATCCAATCTCTTTACGTGAGTAATGATACAATCTTCGCCGCCGACCAAACATATGGATTGCGAGTGTTCAATAGTGCAAACTTACCGTCTATAACACAAATATGTAGTTTAGCTACGGCAGGTGACCCATTATCAGTAGTTGTCCGTGGTGATTTTGCGTTTTTCTGTGATGGTTATAGCGGCCTAAGAATATTCGATGTGTCGAATCCGATTCAACCAGTGCAAGTCGGTCACTATGATACACCTGGTCGAGTTGCAAATGTTCTTTTAGTCGGCAATCACGCTTTTATATCAGACTGGTCTGCTGGAATTAAAATCCTTGATATTAGCGACCCCACTATACCACGATTAGTTGGATCCTGTGAAACACATGATGCTGCCTACAGTATCGCAATTCAAGACGGATATGCCTATGTAGCAAATCATTTAGATGGACTACGAATAATAGATATTAGTCAACTATCTAACCCTATCGACGTCGGACATTGGGCAACTCCTGGCTTTGCTGTTAATGTTGCTGTTTCAGGAAATTATGCGTTTGTGGCTGATAGCGATTCTGGTCTTCAAGTACTAAACATTAGCAACCCAATAACACCCCTAAAAATAAACTCATTTTACATACCTGGTGGTCAGGTAAGACAAGCTTATATTTACGGGGATTACTTGTTGTTGGCTTTTGGAAGTCAAGGATTAAGAGTACTCGATATCAGTGACCCTTACTCGATTTCTGAGGTTGGTTTTTATAATACACCAGGTTGGTCTTGTGGAATTTTTGTTAATGGTACAACAGTTTACAATTCTGACGCGACAGCCGGATTTCAGATACTTGATATCAGTTCATGCATCCAAAGCATTGAAGTAATGTATCCAGACTCTATCGTAAACCTATTGAACATTGGTTGTATCGATACATTACGTTGGATTCAAAACCGAATCGTTGGAAGTATTAGCATCGAACTCAACCGCAATTACCCTTCGGGAACGTGGGAAACGCTGTTTGCGAATACAGCGAATGATGGGAGTGAGCCGTGGATAGTGACGGGGCCGGCGACGAACCATGCAAGAATTCGGATTAGTGCGGTAAGCGATACATCGATCTATGATGTGTCCGATAACGATTTTGGCATCCAGACATTGCATCCTCCGGCAAACCTTTACATCAATGCTGCGACTGCGAACTCTTTGCAATTGGCATGGAACGATACAATTTCAGGTGAGAGTGGGTTTGCGGTTTATCGCTCCGACGATGGAATCAATTTCCATTTAATTGGAACGACCCTCCCTGATTGTACCCGTTACCTCGACGTCCCCCTCCAACCGAATCACCAATACTGGTATCGTGTTTACTCCAAGTATCAGAATATTTTTTCAGATTTCTATGTATCATCATCAGGTTCGACACCAACCGCAATTAGAAACGAGCCATTTCAACAAGTTGTTTCATCAAGTATTTCCTTTGCTTCAGTCAAGCAAACTCAAGATCAAGGGTTTGTAACCACCGGTTCTATCTTGATAGAAGGTAGAAAAGATCTTTTGTTACAGAAGTTCAATCCCAACGGAACACAAAGTTGGTATAGGAATTTTGGATTAAGTACGACTGAACATGAGCAAGGTTTTGATGTAGTTCAAACATACGATGAAGGGTACGCTTGTTTTGGTGAGAATGGTGTATATGATTTATCAGCAAGTTTTGCTGATGGATGGCTTGTAAGAACAACCAACATTGGCGATTTGGTCTTTGAAAGAGCTGTTTCACTCCCAAGAAGAGAATCTTTAAACTCTGGAGTGCAGAATCCTAATGGTGGATACATTACTTGTGGATCAACATCATCAATCGGTGCAGATCTTAGGCACTCTTGGGAAGTCTTTCATGATAATTCCGGTAACGCTTATGATTGGAGAACGTTCGGTGGCGATTTTTCTGACAAGCTCGTCCGAATGAAACTTGATTATTTGAATAATGTACTTATGATTGGTGTTTCTGTAGTAAGTACATCTTCCTCATCCGTGAGTATAGTTAAAACGGACATATTAGGAAATGCGATTTGGTCTCGATTATATGGATTAAGTGGATGGAACAATGGCATGGATTTAACTACAACAACAGATGGAGGATTTGCTGCCGTAGGAATGTGTAATGGTAACGATAATGGTACTACCGGTGATGTTTGGTTGCTGCGTTGCGATGCAAACGGCGACACATTGTGGACAAGGACGTTTGGTGGTGCAAATTACGACTACGCTAATTCAATATGCTTGTTCGGCGACATCGGTTACGCTGTCACAGGTGTTAACAAATCCATCGTGCCCGGTTCTCCGTCCTTGTGGACAATCATTACCGACCTCAATGGTAATCTGCTATGGGAGCAAGCGATCACCGATGGTAGCGCAACAGTCGGAAACTCCATTATTCAAGCTGCCGATGGTGACTTAGTCGTTGCTGGGGAAGGAAATAACGGTGCATACCTCGCAAAAATCCGCCCCATATCACTCACGCTGCAAAGCCTTAACAGTGGCGGATTTCATCAAGTAGGCGTGTCCGATACGATTCGCTGGTCGCTCACTGGTATCAATAGTGCACTACGCATTCAATTGAATCGCAACTATCCAACCGGAACTTGGGAAACGCTGTTCGATTCGGCGGCAAACGATGGAGAAGAGCCGTGGCGCATTACCGGTCCTAATACGGAACATGCAAGAATTCGGATTTATCCGTTACTCTTCCCACAAGAGATTGCCGAGTCCGATGCTGACTTCACCATCTATACACCAATTATCCGTCCCAACGGTGGTGAGACCTTTATCATCGATGAGCCGGATACGATTCGGTGGAATTTTCCGACACTGACAAGTGGGATTGCGACGATCAAAATCAATCGCGGCTATCCCAATGCATTATGGCAACTCGTTGCATCAAGCGTCCCGATAACGCAAGGGTATCGCGCATGGACGCCTACCGGCTCCCTAACCAATACGGCACGAATCGCAATTATACCGGCGGGTGCGAATGCTTACTTAGCCGACACCTCCGATGCGAATTTCTCGATTCTACCACGCTTCATTCAAGTAACACGACCGAATGGCGGAGAACTTATACTCACCGGACTGCCCGATACGATTCGCTGGAATGCCCCTTATCCGGGGACGCTCGCGATTTACTTGAGTCGGCTTGGACAAGATTACGGGCAATTAGAATTGATTACCGATTCGGTGTATGCGCCAACTGGACAATATGTTTGGACACCCACCGGCCCGATTTCCGATAGTTGTTACATCTATATCGGCGATGTCCTGAATCCGGTGGAAGATTGGTCGGATAACCGGTTCCGGATTGTGAATTCGACGATTACGATTACCAAACCTAATGATGGTGAAGTCTTTTATTTCGGGTTACCCGATACTGTGAAATGGTCTTCGGTAAACTTAACTGGAAATGTCGCCATCGATTTGCGGCGTACCGTTACCGGCGACTGGACGAATCTGTTTCCCGGTCGCCCGAATACCGGACAGACAATCTGGTGGCCAGCCGGAACATCGACCATCAGCGCGAAAGTGCGGGTGCGAAGTTTACTGGAACCGGGAACGAGCGATACCTCCGATTTCGCCTTCAGTATTCAAAACTATCCCTGGTCGACTTTATTGCGCTATCTCGCCCGTAACCCACAAGCGCTTTCCAATCCGAATGCCGCGTGGGCGCCGCCGATTCCCTACGATATCGCTTCTAACAATTATCCGCCGCTCGAAGTGGCATTTCCCGAGCAAGTTGTTGGTCATGCGAATCCCGATTCCGTTGTCACATCGTATACGGCGATTGCCAATGACGAATTGTCGATTAGCCGCTCAATCAATCGCATTTGGAGTGTCGCGCCATCGAATCAACTATTCGAGAATGCGACATTGACGCTGCGGTTTGTGCTAACCGATTTACCCCCAACAATTGCCGATCCGACAATTGCCAATCCTCCCTTGCGCGCAGTGTTTTCCGAGGATGACGAATCCACTTGGATTTTCATCCCCGGTGGTACAGTGTATCGCGATACTGTGAACAATAATTCGTTCCGGTTTGTGATAACAGGACTCAATCATATGTCGGAGTGGGCACTCACGAACGGTGGATTGCGTCCCGCATTGACGTCTCCGAATGGCGGCGAAACCCTAACGATTGGTGATACAGTTACCTTCCGTTGGTCGAATGCAATTCGCGGCGGTACTGTTTCCATTGCAATTAATCGAACATATCCCAGTGGGGAATGGGAAACGATTCTTTCTAATACACCGAATGATTCATTGGAGCAATGGCTCGTATCAGGTGATGTAACAAACAATGCTCGCTTCCGTATTGTCTCGGAATGGTTTGCGAGCGATGGCGACACGACAAATGCTGCCGTTACAATTCAGAGTGCAGCCAATCCGCCCCGAGCCCCGGCAAATGTAACGATTACGCCCGATGGCAACCATATGCAATTACAATGGTCGCGGGTCGATTCATCGACTGCTAATCTTCCCATCACAGTAACCGGTTATCGCATCGACTATCGGGATGATGTATTGCAAGTCTGGTCGCCACTCTCTACGGTCGAACCGATGACGACCCCAAGCTACATTGATAGCAATGCCGTGATTCAGACATCGCAGCGCTACTATCAAATTCATGCGTTACTCAATACTACCGACGCAGTTTCAACTGGTGTAGATACTGTCCGTCCACACTCCAGCAAACCACTGCTGATACCGGAGGGCGCTTCGAAATGAACGAACATCTCTTAGCGGCGGTCGCGAAACAATTAAAACAGATGTCGGGAAACAGTGCTTCGGGATCGACAATCCCTCGTCTGAAAGAGGGAGAAAACCGGGAAATTGCAATTCTATTTCTCGATCTGAAAGGTTTTACCGCATTATCGGAAACGATGAGCCACGAGGAACTGCACCGGCTGATGCACGATGAAAATGGCGGTATCCTAACCTCACTCAGCCGGGTGGTAGAAAAGTACGGCGGCTACATCGATAAAGAAGAGGGCGACCTACTCATGGTGCTGTTCGGGGCTGAGCAAGCTACCGAGAATGATGCGAAACGAGCGGTTGCCTGTGCGTTGGAATTGTTGGAAACTGTCGAGCGCGTAAACAGCGTTTTCCAACAATTCGATTTACATTTCGGAGCGAGAATTGGTATAAACTATGGCTATGTCACATTTGCCCCGGATTCTATCGGGCATTTGACCGCGACTGGCAAGGAAGTTAGTCTGGCGTCTCGACTGGAATCGACTGCCGATGTTAATACTGTTCAAGTATCGGAATCGGTGTACCACATGACCAATGACGACTTCATTTGGTCGGAGTTAGGTACCAAACAAGTGAAAGGAATTGATCGACCGATTGTTACATATCGACCACTGGCTCACTCGCCTGAGAACAAAATGCGTTGGCAGCGCCGTGATTTGTTCCATCGAACTCCCTTCATCGGAAGGGATAGCGAAATGTCGCACTTACTTAGTGCGTGGGAAACCGGTTTGTCATCGAAGAACCAGAATCCGCGGGGCTTTGCGAAACATTTGTTTGTCGATGTTACGGGAGTTCCCGGTATTGGAAAATCGCGGTTCGTTCATGAATTTCTTACCAGAATCGCAGAAACCGCGAACGAACCAGTTATTGTCGTTAGAGGGAATACCGCCTCGTTTGCCCAACCACCCTTCTACCTTTGGATAACTGCATTACGCGACTATTTCCAGACCGATGCCAATCCTGATGTTAACATCGCTTCGCAGTGGATGGAGTTAGCCGCGCATTCATCGTTATCGGAAACACGTCGAGATTCTACGCAAACTATTCTGCAGCAATTACTCACCGGTCAATATCTTTCCGGAGATTCCAACGTTACGCCGTTAAGCGTTCGTGAAGAGATTAATGCAGCGATTCGCGACTGGTTGCAAGCACTACTCGAAAAAAACAGCCGCGTTGTGTTCGTATTGGACGATCTGCATTGGCTCGATTCAGGATCGCAGGAAGCGCTCGAATATATTCTATCGAATTGTTCTGCTGAAAATCCATTACATGTCATTGGAATACACCGGCCGGAGCGTGAAGACGGTTCCCTACTCGAGTTTACTTTGCGCGATAAGTATGTCGAGTTGGTTGAAATGCAGCTTGAACCGCTCACGATGGAAGCAACCGGTGAATTAGCACAATCGATTCTTGTTGCCTATTACAATCTGCCTGAGCTACCATCGTTGCCAACCACGATTGGTACCGCTTTGTACCAATTCTCACAAGGAAATCCGTTTTATACGGAAGAACTTTTACTCGACTGGTTGGAATCGGAAAGGTTGCTATTACAGGATAGTGCTTGGCAATTTCAAACACTCAGTCCCGCTATTCGACTTCCTGCGACAATTTCCGCTTTAATCCGCTCGCGGATGGATCGTCTGCCACCTGCGGAGCGCAAATCGTTACAAGAGTGTTCCGTATTAGGATTGGAGTTCACATTCCGGTTGTATCGTCGTATTAAGGAGAAATTATCCGACCGGATTCGGGTTGAGCCGACACTACAGGCTTTAGTGTTTCACGAGTACCTAAAGTCAATTTCTTCGATTCGCGAACATGCTTTTCGATTTCGGATGACCACAACTCACGATGTCGCCTATGAAACGGTATTGCGGGAAAACCGTATGCTGTTACACAAGCTTACTGCCGAGGCGTTAGAAGAGCAGAGCTCCGGTGAATTTGAGGATGTTTCCGAAGCGCTGTTCCGCCATTGGTTGGAAGCTGACGAAACAGCTCGCGCACTTCCCCACGGAAATCGAGCATTACACCAGTATCGCAGTATCCATCAAACGACCGAAGCGAAACAAATCGATTCGGAGTTAGAGGCAATATTTCTGCGTCATTCCCATCACGCGAAAACTATCTGGCGCGAAGAGTATCGAAAGTGGTTGTTCAGTTCTGAATCATTAGCGGAACTCACCGGGAATCAAGATCGGCGAAGGCAGCTACTTGAACGCTGCACCGAGGTTTGCTCACTAACCGAGCAGACATTTGAGTCTGCCGATTTCGCCTTACGATGGGGGAACTATTATCTTCAAGCGAACAATGGCGAACAAGCGCAACCGCACTATGAAATTGCACTGACAACTGCAGAGCAAATCGGCGAACGAACGATTTATGGTTTTGCAATGGGCAATCTCGGTTTGCTGGCGCTTCAACGGAAAGAGTACGAGGATGCAACGCAGCGACTGAGCGTGGCGTTACAATGTTTTCAGGAAATCGATCACCCCCTTGGAATTAGTACCTACGCTTCCAATTTGGGCGGATTGTATTACACCCTCCGTCAATACGATGAGTGCGAAAAATACTTGATGGTGGCAAAGGAAGCGTATCATCGCTATCGAAACCGTCGGCTCGAGGCAAATGTTCTCGCAAACTATGCGAGTCTATTGTCACTGCAATCGCGTTGGGAGGATGCTATTCATCAGATCAAACAAGCAGTTGAGTTGCTCGAGTTTATTAGTGAGCGAAAGTCATTAGGAATCGTAAAATCGAATTTAGGATACTATTACAGCAAAACCGGTGCCGTAGTCGAGGGAAGAAAGATACTGGAAGAAGCCCTTGAACTGCACGAAGAAACGAACGATACGAAAATGAAGGCAGTTACAATGAAACGGCTTACTGAATTATTGTAATATCGTTCGACCAAGACGAAACGCCTCATCATCATCAATCGGAAAATCATCAATTGCGGTGCAATTGATGCACAGACATTTTACGGTCGATTGTTCCGCCAGATTGCCACTCCACACATCGATCCAACCAAACAGCATTAAATCGACCCACAATCGTAATGATTCACAGTAGATTATACTCTATCTCCTTTGCCGAGATGAATGCTTCCGAGATTGTATGTTATGCTGTTGGGATTGTCGTTTCTAACGAATAACGAAGCCGACGCATAGACTGGGTGTACCGCGAGGGGTCGCTCCTGCGGCGCCCCCACCATCTCGGAAATCAATTGTTCCCAATCGGAATTGGAACCGGTGAGATAACGACGATTCTACCTCTAACAAGTATGAGAGTTTTCTTAGGACAAGCGATGTCAGCGGTTTGCGAGTTTCGCGAGCAGTGAGAGATGATTCGGCGATAACGACCATAATAACCGCGCGCACTTCCCCTCGTGTAGTGGTTCGACGATTTCCAATGCGAGCAAACTTCCTTTCTTCAAAACAAGGGAATCGCTGCCGGTGTCGAGCAATAGACCAGCCAACGCCGCGAGAAACGGTTCGTGACCTACCGCGAGGATATGCGCCCCTCCAGTATAGCGTTCGAGCAGTAATTGAATGAAAGCACGGGGATCGGCGTCGGAAGCCAATGTCTTGGTCACGGTGGCACGCATCGGCACCGCGAATTGCGTCGCAGCCAGTTCGGCGGTTTGTTTTGCACGGAGGTATCCGCTGGTAAGCAGTACATCGAATTTGAGATCGAGGACGTTACAAGCCTGTCCGACTTTTTGTGCCCGCTTATCACCCTTTTCACTTAATGGGCGTTTCCGGTCGTCGACGTTGCCGTTTTCCCCAATCGGGAGCGCATCAGTATGGCGTAACAAGTAAAGAATCACGATTTCACCTTCCAATATTTCGCTGCGATCAAACGGTTGGGTGAATAAGCGTTCATAGTCGGAAGCTTGGAGAATAGTCGATCAATATTACTTTGCCATTGTTTGCGAAGCAGTATAACCGGTCGCTGATAGTGGCGTGACTTTTCGCCGAATTTACTTTTACGATGCGAAATCAGAAAATCGAGCAATACGTCGTAGTCATGTATGTCGCCCAACATCGTTTGGAGAGCTTGCATCCGTTTCAATACCGTTGTACTTCGCAGCGGTATATGCTCGGCAACCGCTTCCAACTGGTATCGATATTTCTTAAAGGCAATCCGGAGGTCGTGAATCGTCTCGGGATATTTGGCGTTTAGTGTTGTGTGCTTGGCGACGACATCCCGGTAACGAAGAGATATTTGGGTGAGCAGAACATCCGTAATTGGCTTTTCCGTTTGTTGCAACCGGGTTTGAAATTGTTCGACCGTAGGCAGCAGTTTCAACAATTCGTTGACGTCGTTGTTGCGAAGATAGCGCTCGATCTTGGCAACCCGACGCTCGACTTGATCGGATGTTTCGCTAACAATTTCGCTTATCCCGGAATATTTCTCCGCCATCTCGGTTAACCGTTGCAACATTACTTGTAAATCGCGCAGCTTGGACAGCTTTTTCAAATGTCGTTTCGCTTCAAGTAGATGTCGCGGAGGGATTAGATCGGGAAACGCCTCGGAAAGCAGCGCCGCCGAAAACAGCAGCCGTCGCAAGGCAACTCGCAGATCATGGATCCGCGGTTCGCTTGCCTTTCGACGACATCGCTTCCATTCCCGCCGGACAATTTTCCAGCGTTGGTGTAACGTTTCGTAAAAAGCTTCCGGCTCTACCGAGATAGCCACAATACGCTCACGGTTTTTGGGTTTCCATTGTTAACAATCGTTGGATTTTACTCTTAATCTCTTGGGCAATATCGCTTGGTGTCCGGTTTCCATCGATGATATCAAAACCGTAACGGTCGTGGAGCGAACGGAACACCCGCTGCATTTTTCGCTGATAGCTGATAAAACATTGATACATGTCACCCGAACGCTGAATATCCATGCCCGATTCCCAGTAATCGAGTTTTCCGCTCTTCATAAAGTTCCGCTCGGCAAGGATTTCCGGCATGACTCGCAGATAAAATACGGCGTCGGGAACGAGTGCGATCTCGTACAAATCCTTCACCCAAGTTGCCGAAACGCCGCGTACGATGTCGCGCGCCATTAGCGTGTAGATATATCGATCCGCCAATACGACGAATCCTGCACGAAGTGCGGGAATGATCCTGCGTTCGAGTTGATCGCAGAAGTCCGTCGCATAGAACAAACCCATTGTAATCGGACTTAACGTATTGCCCGTCATCGCCAGTTCTAATTCTTCGCTAACCAACTCGGAGCGTTTCAATCCTACCGTAATCGTTGGTTGTCCCGTCCGTTCCAACCAATCGTTTAACAGTGCGATCTGGGTAGACCGTCCCGAGCCATCCGAACCTTCCAAGACGATTAACTTGCCGCCTAACTGGTTTGGTTGAATGCCGGGCGGGCACTTACCGTAGAACCGTTTTCCGGCTGTTTTCGCTTTGACCATTGGTACCTCGGTAAATCGATCATTTTCCGAATCATCGCCCGGACTTCCAGTTGTTGTACGTCGGGGAGTCGACTGGCATTGACGGTTAAGAACTTAAACTCTTTCGCTAAGACCAAATACTCTTCGCGGATTTTCGCTTGAAAGAGTCGAAAAGATTCATAGGGATCGGTGGAAAGACCGATATCCAATCCTGCTTCGTAATATTTCAATTGCGGCCGACCGTCGAGAATGCGTGACAGCGCAGTCTCCAATGGAACGTCAAAGAAAAATGTGAGATCGGGCAGCCTGGCGAATCCGTATAATTTGCGAATCCACTCCCGGTCGCAACCGCGAACGGTGTCGCGGGCGAACGCCGTGAAAACGTAACGGTCGGCTAACACGATGTAGCCCGCTTGTAGTAAGGGTTGGATTTGACTTTCGTAGCGGTCGGCTAAATCGGTTGCATGAATCAAGGCAAACGTCGAGGGGGATAACATCGTTTTCTTTTTGCCGCGCTTGGTAGCGCTTTTCACTAAGGGCGACGAATTCCATTCCGTAAAAAAGACCTTGTAACCTTCTAACTCGAGCCAGCGTTTCACCAAGTAGATTTGTGTCGATTTGCCGGAACCGTCGAGTCCTTCCACCGCAATCAGGATGCCCGTCTCCTTGGAAGTTCGGGGTTTATGTGATGAACCGATCATCGCTCCTCCTTTTTCCGCACGGTAACTTTCGTCGAAAAACATTGTTCAAACATCTCGGCTTTCTTCACTACCGCCCATTTCTCGAGCAGTAAATCACCGGAGCCGGATATTAAAATGATTAGATTCTGGCGCTTCACTTCGAACTGCAACTCTTTAACTTTCGACTCGTGCTCCCGGTCTAAAGCATCGGCGATTCGTAAGAGCGCGGCTAATTGTGTCACGGCAATTCGCTCATTCAGCGGTAACGAGCGGAAATTCTCGTGGGTCGTCGATGGGAACGATTTCCGGTGGTAACGGACGATGTTTCCAATAATCTCCCGTTCGTGTTCCGCGATTCCGACCAACGGGGTGGCGAGTACGATATACTGTGAATGTTTGTGGTGTGAGCTCGCATGGACGTATTGCCCGATATCATGCAGAATCGCTGACAATTCGAGTAGCGCTCGATACTCGGCGGGAAGCTTGTGCAGAGTCTGGGTGGCGTCGAACAATTGCAATGCAAACGCCGCAACGGTTTTCGCATGACGCTCATCGAAATCGTACTTTCGTCCCGTTTGATACGCCTGCATAACCGATTGTTCGTGGCGATCCACAAGGTGTTGCCGTTTATTACTCTGCGCTAAATCAAGTAAAATTCCGTTTCGCAAACCGGTTTGGGGAATAATTATACTTGGAGTACCCACTTGTTTCCAGATGATCTGGAGTACGAGTGCCGCCGGTACAATAACGTCTGCCCGATCCGGACGCAGTTTTAATTGCGTCACTCGTTCGGCCAATGTCAATTTTTGGAGTTGTTTGGCGATATCGGATAGCTCGGCTGTCGTTAACGGTTCATCCGAGTTTCGATGTAGGAGCGTACCCTTGAGGTCAGCAAACGCTTCTATGTTGCCGCCGGTTCCAACGAAAACATCGATTTGTTTCTTGCTGATTTCACGCTTTAACCATTTCTGCGCAACTGCGGAATACTCTTTGACCAGTTCATAGAAATCGTGTTCGCTATACTTTTCTTGTTCGAGGATTTGCAACAACCGAACTGAGCCGAGTCGAAAACTCTCCACCGCAAGGATCTTCCCCTTTTCGGACAGTATGAGCTGGATACTCCCGCCACCAATGTCGACTAATAGTGCGACGCGTTTCGACAGGTTAATTCGATCGGAAATGGCGAAATGAACCAACCGCGCTTCTTCTTCGGGATCGATAACTTGCAGCATGATATCGGTGGTTTGGGCAATCCGGTCGCAAATCCAATCGTGGTTGGAAGCTTCCCGCATGGCTGCGGTTGCCACTGCACGGTAATGGGTGACATTGTATTTGTCGAATATTGTTCGGAAGGATTGGAATGCCGCAAGCAGTTTGTCTGAGGTTGGTTGACGTATTTCACCGTATTGAAACGCATCGGATCCCAATCGTACCGCGTGTCGAACCGTTTCAACGATTTCAACTCGACCGTGGGCTATCGTACGCGCAACAACCATCCGAATCCCATTGGATCCGGCGTCGATGGCTGCAATGTGTTTTCCAATTGGTGACATACTATATGAATCGCTTTTTATTGTGAAGAATATGTGAGCAATTTCACGATGAGCAATAAAACTGGTACGTACGAAAAGCGATGAAAGTTAGTAGAAACGAAAGAGGATGTGAAAAACAGTAGCAGTAAAGAAACAGATAGTTTGTATGTAGAACGAAAGTGATGAAAATTTAGAACACTACAAATACAATGATAATTGTCAAACAATTAACCATTATAAGAAATCGTGTAAACTTTCATTTGTGATTGGGTTTCGAAAAACTATTCCCCTTTCAGTTTGAACTTCTCAATCGTTTGTGACAATTGAGTTGTTTCATGGGCAAGTTGAATAGCCGATTCGGCAGAAACCTCGGTGATTTGCGAATAGCTATCGGACAGTAATGTAGCTTCCGAGACAACTTGCTTGATTACATCGACATCGGAAACCTGCTCTTGGCTCGCTTGTGCAATCCAATCAATGAATTTGCTTACCGAGTTAAAAGACTCAACTATCTCGAGTAATGCATTGTAAACCGAATTGGTAAGGTTCTCACCTTCCTTAACTCGTTGGATCGAACTTTGAATTAGCACATCTGTTTTTGATGCTGAGCTGTGTGACTGTTCGGCGAGGTTTTGGATGTTTTTTGTCAAATCCTCGAATCCTACTCCCGCTGAGTCAACATGAGCCGCTTCCACTGCGGCATTGATAGCAAGAAAGTTGGATTCGAAGGCGATTTTATTCATTTCCTTCGTTAGTGTTGTGATCTTTACCAGATTATCGGAGGATAATGTATCGTTGTTTGAGGCAACAGAACTAAAATCTTCCTCCAATAAGTTTGCTAATTCTTTGCACCGTAATGATAATTTTCGTACTTCGCCTGCTACAACAGCGAATCCTCGAGCCGAAGAACCAACTTTTCCCGCTTCGGTTGATGCGTTTTTTGTCAAAGTGTCGGTTTGTGCAGTAACAGCATTAATCTCCTGCAAAATCACTTTTGTTCCTTCGGACGTTTGTAGAATATCTGTCATGGCAGTACGCAGCAGATTCATCGCTTCGTTGCCTTTATCGACTGCGGCTTTCGCTTCGAGTGATATTTTTCTGCTTTGCTGTGCATTCTCCGATGTGAGTTTTGTCCGAGCGCTGATTTGATTCAGATTGTCCGAGGAGGATCGTAGCAGACTCGATTGTTCAACAGCCCCGGCAGCAACTTCCTCATTCGATGCTGCGATCTGCTCACCAACTTTTGCTACATGTTCAATTGATGCAGCGACTTTCGAGAATGCTGCATGTAGAGATTGTACCGATGTATTGAGTGCGCGTTTAATCTGTGCGTGTTCACCGCGATACTTTCCATTCATTCGTACTGTTAAATCATATTCGGCAAGCTTCTTCAGTACGTCGTTCGCATCGTGTACCGGTTCGATTGTTGCGTCTAAGATTTCGTTGATGCCTTTTACCAATGTCTCCCAATTTCCGTCGTAATCCCAGTCATTTCCACGGGTTTGAAGTTTACCCTCTTTCACGGCTCGAATCAGGTTTTGCATTTCGTGATGCATGCCGTAGAGCACTGCGAGAAATTTGTTCAAATTACGTTTGATGTCGTTATACTCACCGACATATTCTTCTACAATAAAGTCGGGTATCTTACCGTGCGCGATCTGGTCGATGAGATTCGCAGTCATGCGAAGAGGATTCACCAAAGAATCCAGCATCGAATTTACGGCGACGATTAGTTCAGCCGAAGTACCGGAATAACAGGATGGATCGCCGCGTTCGCCAAGTTTCCCTTCTGCCATTGCTTTCGTTAATCGCAGAATCTCCGTTATCGCCAATTCAACTTCCGAGGGATTCTGGTCTGCTTCCTTACGCGGACTTTTCGCACCCTTATGTGTTACGGCTTGCGGTTTCGGATTCGATGGCTTGATCGAAGAAGTTTTGTTACCATTCATAGCGATCTCATTTCGATAGTTTCGTTAGTGGGAACGTTTTTACTTTCGAGCTTGGAATGCAGCTCTGGTAGAGATTGGGTACAATCTTGTTCAAGCAAACGGAGTACGATGTCAACAACCGGTTCTATTGCTTTGGCTACTTCGGGATGTAAATCGGAACCAAGTTGATCGAATTGACTTCCTTCTATGCCGATAAACATCGTATTTTTCGGCTTTGCATCGGGAGTGAGCGCAGATGCAATCTCCAGTGCTTCCCGGATACCAACGCCATGAATCGAGACGGCAGCTCCGGGCGAGAGCGGTAATTCAACCTCAGCAAAAACAGTTACTGTGCCGATCGGATTGCCTAAACTCACGGCATCGATGATAAGCAACAAATCCTGACCGGACATTACATCGAGAAGTGCGAATCCACTCACACTCAAGAAGAGAACTGTCACTGATTCCGGAAGTTCATGGGCAACCAACTTCCGGTAAACATGCCACCCGACTGCGTCATCACCGGCAAGCTCGTTACCGATGCAAACGACGAGTGCTTGATTCTGAGAAAGTATCAACGAATCCTCATGTGTGTTTTGCACACTTTCGGATCGTGTTCGACTTCCGATTTCACCGGGCGAAATGTCAGTTCGTTTACAATGCCATCGAGATAACTGTGAAAGATCCGGCACAATGGTCCACCAAGTGGAAGATTCCGGTTCTCACACACTTTTCGGATAACGCATCGCTCAATTTTGATACCAACGTTGTGATCTTGGCAGCTACAA
>JAOTSC010000043.1 GCA_030247525.1 bacterium
ATTTCGGGTTTTGGCAAATTGGAGAACGAAGCGCGTGTAATCCGGTTGTTGTAAACCATATTCGAGGTGTCCGGTCATCCGAAGATGAACATGAAAAAAACCGGAAGGTTCCAGTTGGAAGAAGAGGTATTTCCCGATTCGCAACAGAGCAACGATCCGTTTATCGAGGAGTTTCTTAGTAAAGATTCGCGGCGAAGGTGTTGCGATTTGTCGGGGTAAGAGAATTTCAACCGCAGAAATCCGTTTCCCGAGGAGATGCGGTTCGAGTTTCCGACGGATCGATTCTACTTCGGGAAGTTCTGGCATTTTTTACTTGTTCAACATTATATATGGACAGACAAGAGTGTCTGTCCTACGGTAACTTCTACCCCATCCGCTTTACAGTGTCACGCACCGCGTCGGCAATCGCTTCGCGGGTTGGCGTGACTCCGAGAATCGACTTGCAATTGGCGCAGCGGACAATCGCAACCGGAAACGCACCGCCCGAGGAAGGGAGATTCCGGGTTTCCGATTCGATACCGGCATTTTGTTTGCAATGCGGGCAGACTCCAATGAGCGGGATACCAAGCATTTCTTTTTCCTATTTTATTTTGCAGGGGTGAACACAAGGTTCGCCCGTACACGAAAACTGTTGTTGGGACAGTCAGGAGTGTCTGTCCTACAGAGATTACTTCAGGAGATCAGCCGCCCACCAATCGAGTTTCTCTTTTAAGGCGTCGCTATAACCTTTTTCCTCGAACCGAAGTTTTCCTTCCTTATCGATAACGCAAAGGTAAGGGATACCGGTGATGCCGTAGGCTTTCGCCGGTTCGTCGCTCCCAAACACGAGCTTCATCGAGTAGTTATTGTCTTTAATGAATTTCGTCGCTTTCGGACGGTCGTTCTCCCAGACGTTGATGGAAAAGACTTTTACTCCCTTTGGCATCCGTTTCTTCATGAACTCATCGAGCACCGGCATTGCCATTCGACAGGGACCACACCACGTCGCCCAGAAGTCAAGAATCACAACGTTTCCCCGTAAATCTGCCAACCGGATGGTATCCCCCTTGCTATCGGCGAGCGCCCAGGTGGGAGGAGTCCGGTCGATTTTTTCGGCTAATACGGCAGTCCTGCGATCCTCAGCTTTCCGCGACCACCCCTCGGCGAGCTTCTTGAGCATCGGTTCCCAACGAGGATCCGAGTGTATAGAGGTGAAATCTTCATCGCTTTTCACCTGATCAGCCGACATCGAACCTTGCTGTGCGATCACTTCAAGAGTTGCGAATGCGTCATCCGGGAGATTCGCCAATGCTTGGTAAAACGCCAGCATGTACAGCAACATGGAGTTTTCTTCGTACTTCGGGAGCGATTTCAAGTAGTCGACGATTTTGTCGTAGGCTTTTACCTGCCGCAGGGCGCCGGTGTAACGTTCCACGATGTACTCTTCGCGCTCCTTTTCACTTAGCTTTTGCGCTTCGACGATTTTATCGGTGTCCTCTTCGAGTAGTTTTTTCGCCTCGTAGAACTTTCCTTGCCGCGCGAGTAAAATCGCTTCCTGGTTCACGCTTGCCCATCGTTGCTTGCTATCGCGAGCGGTTGTGAGCAGCTTTTTCGCATCATCGAACCTGCCGCGGAAGAGATAGAATGAAAAAAGCTGTTTCATCGATTCTTCCGAGGTTTCGGTTACCAACACCGGATACTTCTCAAGGAGTGGCTCATCCATCGTCAGCCACTTCTCGAATTCCTTCTTCAATTCGGCGGGAGCAGAACCATCGATTAACGAAGAGTAGGAGGAAAGTAGGAGTCGGTAACCATAATCGGCGTCGGGTACCGCTTTTACTACTCGCCGAGCAATCGCAGCCCGCGATAACAGATTCCTCTCCCAGCGACCAGAGAGATATTGGTACTTCGCGCTGGTTGGTTCTTTTGCGAGCATTTCGGCAAGCCACTTCGTAGCGCTGCTGGAGTCGATTTGCTTCCATTGTTCGATGGCATTTCGCCATAAATCTGGGGAATTGTAGGTTTGAATTACTTCACTACAGTATGCCTTCCGAGCCTCCATCGATGGTTTCTCGGCGAGGTTCTTCGAAAAAGCATCAAGGGTTAAATCGGTAGCGAATGCAAAAGAAGCAAGTGCGAGAAAAGCGATTAGTATTGGATAGCGGATTTTGGATAGCATGATCACTCCAGATAAGACGCCCCAAAGTAATCGCACAGACGATTCGTTGCAATCAAATCGACCCACTTAGAAAATTGAACTCGCCACGAATCCGATTGCAATACGAAATACAATACTACACAACAATTCTCCGCAGCGCTGCAATCCGTTCGAGCGTTGGTGGATGATCGTAATGGAGCATTACTACCAACGGGTGTGGCGTGAGGTTCGAGAGGTTTTTCACTGAGAGTTTTTTGAGTGCGAGCACCATCGATTCGGGACTTGCGGTAGTCTTCGCGGCAAACGCGTCTGCTTCGAATTCGTGTTTCCTCGCGAGCGCATTGGTTAAAATTCCGAGTAAGGTTTGTATTGGAGAGAAGAGCATCGCGAAAAACACCAAACCCGCATAGACCGATAGTTCTTCCATCCGAAATGCCGCAAAGAGCCCTTCGTTTGCCAGAAAGAACGTACAAAGCCAACACCAAAGCCCAATTGTGAGAAACGAAATCGTCACTCTTTTCCATATATGATGGCGCTTGTAGTGTCCAATCTCATGAGCGAGAATAGCGACCAACTCACTGAGGGTGTGATTCGCGATAATCGTATCGAATAAAACGATCCGACGAAATTTTCCGAACCCAGTGAAATACGCATTCCCCTTACTGGAACGGCGCGAGCCATCCATCGAGTAAATGCCTTGCAGCTTGAAGGATTGTTGTTTAGCAAAAGATTCAATCGACGATTTCAATTCCCCCTCAGGGAGCGGTGCGAACTTATTGAAGAGCGGCATTATCGTGACCGGTGCGATGAACATCATGAACAGCGTTACTACGATAATCGAAAGCCAAACATAGAGCCACGCAAAAGTACCAAAAGCTTGGAACAGCCAGAGGACAAGGGTTAGCAGGATACCACCGATCACAATGGTCACGAGAATGCTTTTGAGTAAATCGATAACAAAGACTTTCGGAGTTGTGCGGTTGAAACCAAATTTCTCTTCAATAACAAACGTGCGGTAGATCGAAAACGGGAGACCCAGCGCCGTGGAGAGAATAAACAGCATCGCAAAAAAGAGTAATCCTGTTGGGAGCTGGGTGAATCCGAAACCCCGCAAAAATTGATCGATCCAGTTAAAGCCACCCAGTAACAGGAATGCGAGGGTTAACGGAAGGAGAATCGTCGACTCGATGAGGGAAAAGCGGCTATTCGTACGGGTGTATTCTTGGCTCTTCGCATAACTTTCCGCGTCGTAAACCCCCTCCATTTCTCCGGGGAGCTTTGGTGTTAACCGCTTTAAGTTGAGGAAAGTCGAAATCGTACTGAGGGCATACTCAGCGAGTAGGATTACGACAATAATACTTAGGTAAAGTGATCCTTCACTCACAAAAAATCCTTTCGCACGGCTACTTTAGATACATAATCGGTGTGATTACTTGCTCACCGGCAATATCAGTTTGTAGAAAGTACGTACCTGTGGAAAGCGAATTGGGCTTCCATGTTATTGATGTTTGAGAAGCTGGTTCTCCAATAGTTGAAAAATGCTCGACGAGTTGACCGTTTACATTCACTATCCTCAATTGTGCCGAATGATTTCCGGGAATCTTGATTCGCAACACAGAGTTGAAAGGATTCGGATACACTGAGACACGGTATGACGCTGGGAGGATTGCACTGCGATTACCGATTGAGGTAAAACCATAGGGAACGATCTGAGTCACACTATCAATTGCACTGTTTTGATTCGGACCCGTTAATCCACCAAATACATACCAGCCACCGCCATACATCGTAGTAGCTGACCATGCCCGTAAACTCGGCATCCTGACTGAGTCAACCTGCCAAACGTCAGTTAACGGATTGTATGAGTAGATAAGGGAGTCCATTTCGGTGTTAGACGAACCACCGTCCCTCACTGCTGCGCCAACATAGATTCGCTCATTGAGTACAGCCAGCGATGCTGCTTCCAATGTCAACGTATCGTCTTCTACTACCGGTGGGCTAAGTAAGGTCCAAATGTCAGTTGTTGGATTGTACTTTTGAAATGAGTTCACATGCTGATAACCGAGGAGGTAAATCTCGCCATTCCAAGTCACCGAACCGAGATATCCATCAAATATCGGTGTGCCAATCGCAGAAGTCCGTGAACTCCAAGTCAATGAATCCAACGAAAAACGAAACACCTGCCCGTACCCGTTGAAATTGTAGATGAAACGTCCAATAAGTTGGGTCGTAGGACCCCACGATAGAGTATTTCCACTTGAGGGATAATTCGTCGTCCAACTTTGAGTACGGATTGCATAACTTCGGATTGTACCTTGTCCACCTCGCCAGCCATCTAATAAATAGATTGTATCATTCACGATGACTGAAGTTATACCCCAAGTGTTCACATCGGGGATTTGGGTGGGTAAAGAATCCCAAGTCGTGCCATCAAAGCGGAAAATCGAACGATAGCAGGTTGAACCATTCCAGTCGTTCGATCCACCGAGGTAGTAAATCGTGTCATTGCTCATAACAACAGTTCCCGCTCCACGAGGAGCTGGCATCGGTGGGATAGCGAAAAGTGACGTTACAGTGATCAGCAAGATAGCAATGAACAAGCCAGTACGGTTCATTTTACCCTCCGTTAAGTATTAACGGAATAATGGGTATTTCTTGGGATTCATGCAAGGGTTCTGGCAAAAAAATCAAAAAAGGTCGGTAGATTACTGCGGAAGTTTTCTCTTTTTGAAAAGTATCATGCTAAATGATACTCAGGACAAATGCATCATTGACGATATGTTTACGTTTCCGTGAGCGCTTCGCGTTTGCCCAAACTCTTCTGCAAATCAGATTCCATCGACACTGCGGTCGCACAAGGATGTGATTTGCGTTCCTCGCTATGACATCGCGACAGGAATGTCGCGGCCACGCCTAACGCAAAACAGCCCTCGAGACGAATCTCAAGGGCTGTCAGAAAAAGAATCCCGGCGGCTACCTACTCTCCCACACCGTTAGCGGGTGCAGTACCATCGGCGCAATAGGGCTTAACTGCTCTGTTCGGAATGGGAAGAGGTGTTTCCCCTACGCTATGGTCGCCGGAAAAATTGTAAATGAACTGATATCAAGCTCGTTACACTGGTTTTGTTACCAGTAACTGCTTGATTTCTCAAATTGCAAGGGTATGATATCGCAGGAGTCAAAATGACTGTCTAATTAAGTTGTGTAAGTTAGTTGGTTCGACCAACTTACGGGCGTCAGACATGGTTTGTCTGATTGTATTGGAGCCACTAGGAAACATTTGTAAACACTAAAAGGAAGCTTCTTTGGATCCACGTAATAAAAAGATCGAGAAAGTCTCACGCGCTATTAGTATCGCTCGGCTAAAGCATTACTGCTCTTACACCTGCGACCTATCGACGTCGTGGTCTACGACGGCGCTTTAGTCCTTACGGAAGGGTTCTCTAGTCTTGGGGCCGGCTTCGCACTTAGATGCTTTCAGCGCTTATCCGTTCCGAACATAGCTACCCGGCGGTGCCCCTGGCGGGACAACCGGTACACCAGCGGTTCGTTCACCACGGTCCTCTCGTACTAATGGCAACTCCCCTCAAAGAACCTTCGCCCACAGCGGATAGGGACCAAACTGTCTCGCGACGTTTTAAACCCAGCTCGCGTACCGCTTTAATTGGCGAACAGCCAAACCCTTGGGACCTTCTTCAGCCCCAGGATGCGACGAGCCGACATCGAGGTGCCAAACCTCCGCGTCGATGTGAACTCTTGGCGGAGATCAGCCTGTTATCCCCGGGGTACCTTTTATTCGATAAGCGATGGCCCTTCCATTCGGGACCACCGGATCACTTAGACCTGCTTTCGCACCTGCTCGACATGTTGGTCTCGCAGTCAAGCTCCCTGTTGCCTATGCACTCGATGCGCGATTACCGACCGCGCTGAGGGAACCTTTGTGCGCCTCCGTTACTCTTTTGGAGGCGACCGCCCCAGTCAAACTACCCGCCTGACAGTGTCCTCCTCCCAGCTAATGGGATCGAGTTAGACGTTCAACAAATCCAGGGTGGTATTTCAAGGTTGGCTCCACCGATACCAGAGTACCGGCTTCATCGTCTCCCACCTATCCTACGCAGAATGAGCTAAACATCACTATCAGGGTGCAGTGAAGGTCCACGGGGTCTTTCCGTCCTGCTGCGGGAAGCTGGCATCTTCACCAGCACTTCAATTTCACCGAGTCCATGGTCGAGACAGCGCCCAGATCATTACACCATTCGTGCAGGTCGGAACTTACCCGACAAGGAATTTCGCTACCTTAGGACCGTTATAGTTACGGCCGCCGTTTACCGGGGCTTCATATCAGAGCTTCGCTTTCGCTGACCCCTCTATTTAACCTTCCGGCACCGGGCAGGTGTCAGTCCCCATACGTCGTCTTACGACTTAGCGGAGACCTGTGTTTTTAGTAAACAGTTGGCTGGGCCCTTTCACTGCGGCCCATCACCGCCTTTGGACGCGAAGTCCGAAGCAGTAACAGGCGCTCCTTCTCCCGAAGTTACGGAGCTAGTTTGCTGAGTTCCTTAACCATGGTTCTCTCGAACACCTTAGGATATTCTCCCCGTCTACCTGAGTCGGTTTGCGGTACGGTGGGCGTATTTTGTCCCTACGAAGATTTTCTTGGCAGCGTACATGGGGCCCGTTTGCGGCTTACGCCTCCCATTCGTGTCTCGGCTTTATTCCGGCGGATTTGCCTACCAGAACGGCCTACGCACTTAGACCAACATCCAACAGTTGGCGGACCTTACGTTCCTGCGTCCCTCCTTAGATCAACCTCCACACACCCGTACGGGAATATTAACCCGTTTTCCATCAGCTACGCTTTTCAGCCTCGCCTTAGGGACCGACTAACCCCGAGCAGATTACCTTTACTCGGGAAACCTTAGACTTACGGCGAAGCGGTTTTTCACCGCTTTGATCGTTACTCATTCTGGCATACGCTTTTCTAAAACCTCCAGCATGGCTCGCGCCACACCTTCACAGGCGATTAGAATGCTCCTCTACCGCCAATTCAAAGAATTGACCCGTGGCTTCGGTGTATAACTTAGTCCCGACAATTTTCGGCGCAAGATCGCTTGACTAGTGAGCTATTACGCACTCTTTAAATGATGGCTGCTTCTAAGCCAACATACTAGCTGTCTGAGCAATCTCACATCCTTATTCACTGAGTATATAACTTGGGGACCTTAGCCGACGGTCTGGGTTCTTCCCCTTTTGGCCACGAAACTTAGCTCCCGTGGCCTGTCTCCCTCGGATATCTAATTGGCATTCGGATTTTGGTAGGGGTCGGTTCCGTTGTGACAGCCCTAGCCCTTCCAGTGATCTACCTCCAATAGACTAACACGAGAGGCCGTACCTAGATACGTTTCGAGGAGTACGAGCTATCTCCGAGTTTGATTGGCCTTTCACCCCTAGGCACAATTCATCCAATGACTTTTAAACATCAACTGGTTCGGTCCTCCACGCGGTTTTACCCGCGCTTCAACCTGATCATGCCTAGATCACACGGTTTCGCGTCTGCCCCCGGTAACTATGCGCCCTATTCGGACTTGCTTTCGCTGCGGCTGAATAGCTTAACTACTTCACCTTGCTACCGAGGTGCAACTCGCCAGATCATTATGCAAAAGGTACGCGGTCACCCCTTACGGGGCTCCCACCGATTGTAAGCGACAGGTTTCAGGTACTATTTCACTCCCCTCCCGGGGTGCTTTTCACCTTTCCCTCACGGTACTGGTTCACTATCGGTCACCAAGGAGTATTTAGCCTTAGGAGATGGTCCTCCCGAATTCCCACAGGATTCCACGTGTCCCGCAGTACTTGGGGTACCGGCCACGTGATATATTGATTTTGCCTACGGGACTATCACCCTATTTTGTCGACCTTTCCAGATCGGTTCGACTATCAATATACCATCGAGTGAAGAGATGCAGCTCTTCTTGTCGGCCCCACGACCCCAATGCAACAACGCCCGCATGCTTTAACATTGCATTGGTTTGGGCTATTTCGCGTTCGCTCGCCGCTACTAGCAAAATCATTCTTTATTTTCTTGTCCTGCTGCTACTTAGATGTTTCAGTTCACAGCGTTCGCTTTGCAGACCTATGTATTCAGTATGCAATAATCCGACATGACTCGGATTGGGTTGCCCCATTCGGAAATCGACGGGTCTACGGATATTTGCTCCTCACCGTCGCTTATCGCAGCTTATCACGTCCTTCATCGCCTCTTGGTGCCAAGGCATCCACCTGACGCTCTGAGTAACTTTCCCGAAAGTCTTTTTATGACATGGATCCACAGAGGATCCCTTTCGGTGTTTTAAAATGTTTCTCAAGATGCCATACCCTTGCGATTCGAGTTGTCAAAGATCCTGTCCCAATGGGACGTACCAATCATCTGGTATCGGGCGGGCGGTTCGCAAAGCAGTTCTCACCTACGCGATGTATTTCCAGAGATGGTGGAAAAGAACAAAATATTGGATAAAAAATGGTCGCAGACAAAATCTACGAGCCATCTTTCCGTGGAGAATACCGGGTTCGAACCGGTGACCTCCTGGTTGCAAACCAGGCGCTCTCCCAACTGAGCTAATTCCCCCGGGTGGGCCTGACAAGAGTCGAACTTGTGACCTCACGGTTATCAGCCGTGCGCTCTAACCAACTGAGCTACAGGCCCCGGCATGTCGATGCAGAGAGCAGTACGGCTAACCCGTCGGGTCGTCCGACGACATTGGCGCTACGCACAATCTTTAACTTTTGCTTCGTCCTAAAGTAATTGACGTTGTGGACGTCGTAGGTACCTTGCGATACCAAATCCACGGTTCTCCAGAAAGGAGGTGATCCAGCCGCACCTTCCGGTACGGCTACCTTGTTACGACTTAACCCCAGTCATCAGTCTTACCTTAGACGCCTGCCTCCTTTCGGTTAGCTCGGCGGCTTCGGGTACTACCAACTCCCATGGTTTGACGGGCGGTGTGTACAAGGCCCGGGAACGTATTCACCGCTACCTGCTGATTAGCGATTACTAGCGATTCCGACTTCATGCACTCGAGTTGCAGAGTGCAATCTGAACTGAGGACCGTTTTAAGGATTGGCTCCACCTCGCGGTCTTGCTACCCTCTGTGCGATCCATTGTAGCACGTGTGTAGCCCTGGACATAAGGGCCATGAGGACTTGACGTCATCCCCACCTTCCTCCTCCTTTACGGAGGCAGTCCCCATAGAGTGCCCGGCTTTAACCGCTGGTAACTATGGGCGAGGGTTGCGCTCGTTGCAGGACTTAACCTAACATCTCACGACACGAGCTGACGACAGCCATGCAGCACCTATGCGCCCCGGTATTGCTACCTAACCGGCTTTCACCGGTGACAAAGCGCACTTCGAGCCCAGGTAAGGTTCTTCGCGTTGCATCGAATTAAACCACATGCTCCACCGCTTGTGCGGGCCCCCGTCAATTCCTTTGAGTTTCACCCTTGCGAGCGTACTCCCCAGGTGGGGCACTTACTGTGTTAACTGCGTCACCGAGAGGACCTCTCCCGACGACTAGTGCCCATCGTTTACGGTGCGGACTACCAGGGTATCTAAGCCTGTTTGCTCCCCGCACTTTCGCGTCTCAGCGTCAGATGTGCCCCAGGTATCCGCCTTCGCCACTGGTGTTCCTCCCGATATCTACGCATTTCACCGCTACACCGGGAATTCCAATACCCCCTGACACTCTCAAGATATGCAGTTTCATAGGCACTTGAGACGGTTAAGCCGCCCACTTTCACCTATGACTTGCACATCCGCCTACACGCCCTTTACACCCAGTAAATCCGGACAACGCTTGCACCCTCCGTATTACCGCGGCTGCTGGCACGGAGTTAGCCGGTGCTTACTTTCAGGGTACCGTCAACGCCCTCATCGGGCAATTCTTCCCCTGCTACAGAGCTTTACGATCCGAAGACCTTCATCACTCACGCGGCGTTGCTGCGTCAGACTTTCGTCCATTGCGCAATACTCCTCACTGCTGCCTCCCGTAGGAGTCTGGGCCGTATCTCAGTCCCAGTGTGGCCGGTCATCCTCTCAGATCGGCTACTGATCGTCGCCTTGGTGGGCCGTTACCCCGCCAACAAGCTAATCAGGCGCGGGATCATCTGGAAGCGTATTACTACTTTAACAACATCCTCATGCGAGGCCGCTGCATTATGCGGTATTAGACGCCCTTTCGAGCGTTTATTCCCCACTCCCAGGCAGATTTCCCACGTGTTACGCACCCGTTCGCCACTAACATTATTGCTAATGCCCGTACGACTTGCATGTGTTAAGCACGCCGCTAGCGTTCGTCCTGAGCCAGGATCAAACTCTCCATTGTTGAATGAAGATAAAAGTTGTTGATCCGTCAATTTACTCAAAGGATTTCTGCTACGTTATAGACTGTGCGTTCGCGCTATGTCAAAGATCCTGTTTTCCCACATTCGGGGATTTCAAGTTCCTCAGTGAGCGGGGCCGAAAGCCAACGCTCTTTAGATGACAATCCCCCGCGAACGGGGGCAGTGTTCATCATTTCTGAACAGCTTACCAATATACGTCAAGTGACGACGAAAGTCAAGCGCCGGTGTTTCCGACCCGCGCAAGACTTGTAAATTCGCTACTTAGCGTCACAAACGTGCTGGATGAGCTGACAACCTGAACATACAAAACAAAGAACATCTTTCCAAACTTTCCCAACTTCGTTCGCCGTAGCGTTCGTTTTAGTGGCGAGAGTATACACTCATTCGCTCGAAAAGTCAAGGGGGGTCTAAATAACCCCTGTGATAAATCGCACATTGCACGTAATAACAATAGGTTATAAGTCGTTAAACGTAACGAAAAAGACTCTCGTTGGAGGTACTGTATTGCCGGTAACGCGAGCTCTTTGCTGGATGTACTGCCACTTCCTCGCGTTTCGCACATTCAAACCGTCTCTCGATGACAAGAACCTTGTCATTTCCTGAGCTGTTTTTCCTGCCTGCTACTTTAACGAATAAGAAACAACTTGAGTGAGTCGGTGTATGGGCTTTCCAGCGCGATCCATTCACTGTGGCCGCGCTTGGGAACCGGTAGAAATCTCTTCTCTGAGGAAGCGGCGCTGGCAAATAGTTTTCGTCCTAAGGCTATCGGTATCAGATTGTCGCGCTCACCATGCATTACGAGCAGCGGTTCGGTCACTTGCTTGATTAACTCTACTGGTTGAGCATTTGGATTTTGGAGTTTCGCTTCCGGTTTTAACCAGATAAACCACCGGAGATACCATGGCAACTCGCGTTCAAACGCTTTGATGGTTTCTTCGGCGTTCGTCATCGGTGCGATGAGTATCAATCCGTCGGCGGCGCGTTCCGATGCGACCGCGGTCGCAAAGACCGTACCGATGGAGTAACCGAATAGAAAGAGCGGTTGCGATGGGGTACGGACTCTCACCGTATCGAAAATAAGTAGCGCATCCTTGATAATACTCGCAAACGTCGGTTTCGCAGAATCGCTGATACCGAAGCCGCGATAATCGATGAGGTAGAGATTGCACTCGGTTTTCTGCGAAAGAATCGCGTAGTAGTTAAACGTCCGGTAGATTGATTCTGCATTCCCGACGAAGCAGATCATCGAACGTTGGTAGTGTGGCGCACCGATTATTTTTCCGCGCAACATCACGCCATCGCTTGCCCGCAGTTCGATGCTGCGAAACGTTGTCGAATCGGAAAGCGCGGGCGTCCGGTGCGGATAGAAGAGCGACTCTTCCGTCACCGTGCGGACGCAGGAGGAAAGGGAAAGTAAGAGTAGTAAAAGTATCAAGCCGATTCGATATTGAGTAATCAAGAAACACCTCATAACCAGCAACTGAGCTATGCTCTGAATTTCTGGTCTAACTCTGATTGTGGAATGAATCGGGAAGCTTGGCGGATGATTGCGCGGAGAGTACCAGTATCGAGTTCCTTATGCAAAGGAACAATAAGTACCTGTCGCCTAGTACCAACAATACGAAGAAGTTTACAATGGCTTCCGTGTTGAGAATGTAGTTCAAATCCGAACTTTTGGAAGATTGCAATCGCTTCTGCTCCGGAGATGCGCTTAAGATGCGGCACGAATCGGTTCCAGTTCGTAACTAACAACAACCGTCGGGTCATTCGATAACCCATACTCGCTCAAGTCTTCCCCTTCGATTGCAAGCGCAACCGCCTCCTGCAAATTGCTCACCGTTTCGTCGAGCGTATTCCCTTGGGTTACTACCGGCAACTCAAGACACTCGGCATAATAGCCAAACGATTCGCCGCGCCGAATCACGGCGTTGATTGTTCGTTGCAAAGTGAACTCCTTTCACGAATCGATTCATTTAACAAAGTTACCGTTGTCAGGCAAGAATACAAACCGAAACTACGGCGTTAAGACAAATCTCCTCGACAGACAAGAGTGTCTGTCGTACCGCGTACTGCTTTCGCCTTTACTGTTCCCTGTCACCTGTTCCCTGTTCCCGTAAACCAAATGAGATTGCTTCGTCGCTACGCGCTCTCGCAATGACAGTTCTTGGCAACTACAAGACACAGTAATTTTTGCTTTTAGTCAAGGAGAAAGGTAGTGCGGCAGGGCTATCTTGTTCGAGTACTTGAGGGGTGGACGATGTTTTTTCTCGAAGAACAATCCAATCGTGAAAACGAACAAACCGAGACAAGCGGAACTGCCGTCGATTTAGTCAAGATGGCGAAAACGCGACAGAAGGAGCAGCGTCAGGAACGGCTCGCGCAAACCTGGGGCGGAAAACAGCTCCGGCGGTTTCGTGCGCGCAGCTATGTGCAGATGGCAATGTTTGGCGTCGTGTTGGCGATTGGTTTTCAATTCTACCGATTCGTTCATGCCGGTTTAACCACGACCAGCGGGGCATTGCCACATCGTCCTCCGGGAGTGGACGGGTTTCTCCCGATTACCGGTATCATGGGCGTCGTCGATTGGATAGCCACTGGCACCTTGAATACCATCCACCCTGCCGCAACAATCCTGCTGCTCGTTTTCGTTGTAATCTCGCTGTTCTGGCGCAAGGCATTTTGTTCGTGGTTGTGTCCGGTGGGAACGATCTCCGAATATCTCGCTCTGATGGGTCGCAAAATCTTTGGACGAAATTTTCGAATCTGGAAGTGGCTCGACATCACGATGCGCGGCTTCAAGTATTTCCTGCTCAGCTTCTTCCTGTGGGCGATTGTATCGATGGGCGCTATCGGAACCAATGCATTTCTCTACAGCGATTACAATTATGTCGCCGACGTCAAAATGGGGATGTTTTTCGTCCGGTTGGGAACGGTTGGCGCAGTTGTGATGGGTATTCTCATCGTAGGGTCGATCTTTGTGAATGGCTTCTGGTGCCGGTATTTCTGTCCTTACGGCGCACTGGTCGGCTTGTTTTCCTGGATGTCGCCGACGAAAATCAAACGGACGGCAAGCGCCTGCATCGATTGCGAACTGTGCAACAAAGCGTGTCCCGCACGACTGCCGGTAATGACCAAAGAGCGCATCGTATCGGTAGAATGCACCGGTTGCTTCGATTGTGTGGCAAGTTGTCCGGTACCAGAAGCGTTAAATGTGGAAGTGCGAGAGAAGGTGTCGCCTGTGCGAAGAGTCGCCATGGGAATCAGTATCGTTTTTGTTGGTGTGTGGCTGCTTGCGCAACTGACAGGGGTATGGAGTAACTCGATTAGCGACGAGGAGTATCGTGAAAGGATACCGAAGATGGATGACGTAGGTCATCCGGGAAGATAGTTAGAGGTACGCTCTGAGATTGCCACGTCACTTTGCTTCGTGCATTGGCACTGCGCTTCGTTCCTCGCAAAGACAGACGTGTCAAACATTCATCAACTAACTACTCTGCGGTTTTCGCAGATACTACTTCGTAAGGCGATCCCATTCGGTGGGTGTGAACTTGGAAGTGAATTTCGCAACCGTCGCATAATCGCCCGGACGAATGTTATTCCGTTCAAACCAACCAGCTTCCATCTCGATGACGTACTGTACGCTATCGGTTTTCGAGGGATACGTTTTCAATAATGCGGGGGGAGTCGAGAGCGGCTCGGCAAACATTCGTTGAATCTCGAGGATTCTGCCTTGCGCATCCAAATATGCCAAATCGATATCGAAGTAGCAGTGATACATCCAAAAAGAATGCCGCTGCGGTTTCGGAAACACGAATAACATTCCGTGGTCTGGTGCTAATTCCGTACGGTCGGAAAGTCCTTGGACGATTTCATCGGTATCGTCACTAATCTCCAGCCATGCTGTTACTTTTCCAATCGTCACTTTTTGCGGCAACTCCGGGGCAGCGAAACTAATCGATGCTAAGAGTAACGCAAACAGCAAGCGTATGATTTGTTTCGTTCGTATCATGTTTCCTCAACCATAAATACGGAAGTTCCGGTTCATTTTGCGGTAGGGCAAGTCACCTCCGCGGATTGTTCGCTGAGGGTGACTCGAATGCTTATATTGCCTCAACATACAATTAGAAATCCACGAATGTAAACGTACAGTAAACTTGAAGGCTCCGCCGGGAGGGACTCGTGACCACAGTCGCCACACACGAGGTTTTTGTCTATCTCTCCGATTGGATGGGGCGTACTGTTTACGATTCCTCGCAACACGCCTCCGGGAAGATTGTCGACGTGCTCGCGCAAGCCGGGCACATGTTCCCCCCGATTCGCGGCATTGTTATCCGTTTGGATTCCCGGAAAGTTCTCTACCGCTTAGCAGCCAACGAACTGAATCATTGGCTCATTACCGATGCGTTGACCGTCGATCCAACCAAGTACCAACCACTCGAACCGAATGAGGATGAGTTCCTGATTCGTGATTGGCTATGGGATCGGCAAATCGTCGATATCTCCGGCGCAAAAGTCAAACGGGTCAACGACGTCCAGATGATTGTTGGTGATGTCAGCTATATCGTCCATGTCGATGTTGGTTTTCTTGGTTTAGCGCGGCGGCTTGGATTTGAACGGAGTGTAAAAACCGTTGCGAAACTGTTCGGAAAATCGCTGCAAGACGAGTTAATCTCCTGGAAATATGTCACCCCGGTCAAAGCTCAGAGTGGTGCACCGCTTCGGCTCTCGGTGCAACTCACGAACTTACGGAATCTTCACCCGGCGGAATTAGCCGACGTATTGGAAGAACTCGATAAAGATGAGCGTACCGAAATCGTTCGCGCTGTCGGAGCGGAAACTGCCGCCGCCGCCTTGGAAGTCGCCGACGAAGATGTCCAGAAGAGCGTGCTGGAATCGCTCACCGCCGATGAATCGGCCGATATTCTCGAAGAGATGGATTTGCAGGTCGCCGCCGATGTGCTCGAAGTTGTCGAGGAAGAGTTGGCGGAAGCAATGCTCGCCGCAGTCGAGCCGGAAACCCGGGACGACATTACCGAGTTAGCGGCGCATAAGGACGAAACCGCTGGTTCAGCGATGTCGTCGGATTTCATCCAATGCCATCCCGACGATACCGCGAGCGAAGTGTTGGAAAAAGTGCGCATCCTTGCCCGCGAAATCGAGTCATTCCTTTATATCTATGTGGTCGACGATAACGAGGAATTTAAAGGGGTCGTCTCGTTACGGGCGATTCTGACATCCTCGCCCTCAACACCGGTTCATACGATTATGCATTCCCGCATCATTTCGGTGACGCCGGATGAGCCGTTAGAAGACGTCGCAGAATTATTCAGTACATATGATTTCGGATTCTGTCCGGTCGTGAAAGATGGTCGAGTATTAGGAGTAATCTCACTCAAACATTCGTTTGAAGAGTTGCTGCCTCATTTCTGGAAGAAGCGAAACGATTAATGCCGCTGGGACTTCAACAATCGCTGCAACATTATCTGCCGCAACGACTGCGACGGCCGCTTCGCCGGGTCGCCATTTTCTTTGCGATTGTCGGACCGGGTTTAATTACGGCGAATGTCGACAACGACGCTGGCGGCATTGCGACATACTCACAAGCGGGCGCGCACTTCGGATTAAACGTCCTTTGGCTATATCTGCCGCTCGCCTTCATGCTAATCGTTGTACAGGAGATGTCGAACCGGATGGGGGTTGTCACCGGTAAAGGATTGTCCGATCTCATCCGCGAGAAGTTCGGCGTCAAGTTGACATTTTACCTCATGCTCGGTCTCCTGATCACGAATTTCGGTAATGTGATTGCCGAGTTTTCTGGAGTTGCTGCTGCCGGTGAAATCTGGGGTATTCCCCGCTGGGTGTCGGTACCGCTCGCTGCGCTTGCCGTCTGGTTTCTTGCAGTCAAAGGGAATTACAAAACAGTTGAGCGAATCTTTTTAGTAGCGGTCGTATTCTACGTTTCTTATCTCATTGCCGGCGTGCAAGCGAAACCGGATTGGAACCAAGTTCTCCATCACTCAATTACACCTCATATTGAACCCGATCCGAAGTACTTGATGATGCTCATTGGACTGATTGGAACGACCATCGCTCCGTGGATGCAATTCTATCAACAGGCGAGCGTCGCCGAAAAAAACATCCATCTCAGTCAATACTTCTACAGTAAACTCGATACGATCATCGGTTGCATTGCCGTAATGGTCGTCGCCGGTTTCATTACGGTGCTCTGCGCAGAAACGCTGTTTCCTCATGGCGTACGGATCGAGACGGCGGGGGATGCCGCGAAATCGTTGCTGCCGTTCGCTGGTGATTTCGCCGCGGATTTGTTCGCTTTTGGATTATTGAACGCGTCGCTGTTTGCGGCGAGTATACTTCCGCTCTCGACCAGCTACACTATCTGCGAAGCGTTCGGCTGGGAAAGCGGCGTCGATAAAGAGTGGAACGAGGCGCGACAGTTTTACACGATTTATACGGGATTGATTGCGTTAGGCGCAGCATTGGTACTCATTCCAAGTTTGCCGCTCATCGATATCATGATTATCAGTCAGCAAGTTAATGGCATGGTGCTTCCCTTTGTGTTGATTCCGATGCTGTTGCTGGTGAACGATAAGTCCATCATGGGAAAATATCGGAATGGTTGGATTGGGAATACAATCGCGATAGGTTTGACCGTATTGATTATTCTCTTAACTGTCGGTTCGTTCATCGTTTAGCGAATCGTACCGTGACCGCTTGCATCGGCCGATTCCCGGTAGCATCTTCGGGCTAATCATTGGGGGATATCTAAACATGAGTGAATCGCGAAACGTGCATTTAGTGAAAGGGGTGGTTGCCACAACCGCGCATAAGCAACTGCCGGAAGGGACTTTCGAGGAGGAATACGGCAGGGCGGGATTTTTCTCCCGGATCGCTCATCTGACACATACGAATGCTCCGACCGATTGGCAGAAAATCGATGGCCCACTGAAACCGCGGAGCTACGATACTAATAAGCTTTCGAGCGCAAATGGCGAGTTTCATCCGCTCTTGTTCAACGACGATGTATCATTAGGATTGTTGCATATCGCAACACCGCGGGAACATTGGTTTCGCGATAGTGACAGCGAACGGATCTATTTTATCCATACCGGTGAAGGGGAGATCGAAACCATCTTTGGACCAATTCCCTATCGGAAAGGCGACTATGTCGTGATACCCCGCGGCACACTGCACCGGATCGTTCCGACAGCAGTTTCTGCGATTTTGACAATCGAGGCGTATCGCGGTGAAATCGAGCAACCTTCCCGTGGTATTCTTGGACAACATGCACTTTACGATCCCGCTGCACTCTTTATTCCCGATCCAAAAGCGTATCCGAGCGAACCGGGAAAGCAATACGAAGTGTGGGTGAAGCGCGACAATGAGTTAACGAAGTTTACATTCAATCATCACCCAATCGATGTAATCGGTTGGAAGGGTGATCTTTTCCCTTGGCGGTTGAATATCGATCAATTTCTTCCGGTGAACTCCCATCGCCAACATCTTCCGCCGCCGGTACACACGACGTTTGTCGGCAAGGGTTTTGTGGTTTGCAGTTTCCTGCCGCGCCCGCTCGAAACCGATGACGATGCGGTAAAGGTTCCCTTTTATCACAGCAACATCGATTACGATGAAGTGCTGTTTTACCACGATGGCGATTTCTTCTCCCGTGATGGTATTTCAGCAGGGATGATCACATTTCATCCACAAGGTTTCCCTCATGGACCGCATCCCAAAGCGCGGATATTGTCGCAAAAGAAAGTGTGGACAGACGAAGCGGCAGTCATGCTCGATACCACCAAACCTTTGAAGATTGCAACGACATTGCACAGCGTCGAGAATCTCGACTACTGGAAGAGTTGGGGCGCACAAAGCTGATGGGAAGCGCCTTGTAGGATTTTGAGATTCAGAGAACAACTAAAGCGAAACCGAGAACTCGTGAAAATTCTTAACACTCCTCATATCCGGGTAATTGCCTCCAGCGTTTTGAGTACGACGGGAGTCGATTCCTTTTTAGATGCTGAAGCCGGCAGTTGGCGTACCGACGCCACCAGCGACCAAGAAAAATTGTCGGAGCTCGCCGGACGAATCTGTTACATGTCGTTCGGCGATAAACAAGGTCGGAAAACCAACCGCGAGTACCTTGACAATATTCTCGAGAGCGCTCACGGCTCGGTACTCGAACATGCCTCGTTCTCGCTGCTAATCTCCGGTATCTCACGTTCACTGACGCATGAATTGATTCGGCATCGCGCCGGTTTCGCCTATTCGCAATTATCACAACGGTATGTCGACGAATCGGATACCGATTATGTGATTCCCGATGTCATCGACAGCGATCCCGAATTGCGCGCACAGTTTCTTACAGCAATTGAGCAAGCCCATCAAGCTTATTTGATGCTCGCCGAGGGATTAGCGAAAAAAGCCGAACGAGATTTTCCCGAACTGTCAAAGACCGAACGCCGGAAACTGGCGCGACAAGCGGCTCGCAGTGTATTACCCAACGCCACCGAAACGAAGATTGTGGTAACGGCGAATGTGCGGGCGTGGCGTCATTTCATCGAGTTGCGCGGTTCCTCTCATGCCGAACCGGAAATCCGTAAGTTGGCAGTGCTCGTATTGCAAACACTGCAACCATTAGCGCCTAATCTCTTCGCCGATTATGACTTAGAACCTTGCCCGGATGGCGGCAAAGCCATCACAGTTTCCCATCGAAAAGTGTAAGTTGTGCACTCGATTTCGATATCCGATGCGGCAGCATTACTAAGAGCAGGTGAGTTAGTCGCGTTCCCCACTGAGACGGTGTATGGATTAGGCGGCGACGCGCTGCGCGCCGATGTCGTTGCGAAAATCTTTGAGACGAAACAGCGCCCGACATTCGATCCGATAATCGTACACGTAACCTCCATCGAAGCTGCGCAAGCATTGGTTTTAGGTTGGAACAAGACGGCGGATTTTCTAGCAGAATTGTTTTGGCCGGGACCGTTAACATTTGTGTTGCCGAAACGCGAGATTGTACCGGATATCGTTACCGCCGGGTTATCGAAGGTCGCTATTCGGATGCCAGCTCATCCACTGGCACAGTCGTTACTCAAAGAGTTTGGTCGACCAATCGCCGCGCCCTCCGCCAACCGATTTGGACACATTTCTCCCACCACTGCCACTCATGTATATGAGAGTTTCGGCGCTGCCGTTGCAATAATCGATGGTGGTTCTACGACCGTCGGAGTTGAGTCAACGGTACTTGATTTGAGCGAAGCGATACCGCGTATCCTGCGCCACGGGGGGATCACCCGTGAACAATTAGCGGAAGTATTGGATCAAGTTGAAGTAGCGACATCCTCAACAACCTTACCAAGCGCACCGGGTCAGTTGCCTCAACATTACGCGCCAAAAATTCCCTTGTACCTCTATCCATTCGGAACCGTTCCCTCTCCAATTCCGGGAAAACGTTGCGGGTGCCTCCTCACCACCGGAAGAGCAACCGCTGGTTTCAACGTTACGGAAATTCTCTCCGAGCAGAACGATTTACGGGAAATGGCGGTGAATTTGTTCGCTGCAATGCGGCGGCTGGAAACGCAAGCAATTGATTGCATTCTTGCGGTGAAGACAAGCGGAGATGGGCTGGGGGCAGCCATCAACGACCGCTTAACACGAGCAGCTGCTAACGTCTACTAAGTATAATTTGAGCGATAAGCTCTAAGAGAAATCTTTTAGTGTGTGGCAGTTGCGATTTCTCACGCTCCGTTGTCGATAGCTCGATGTGAAGCGATTTTTTGGATATGGTGGGTTGTAAGGAACCGTGTAGCTTTGCCGAAGTCGCCGAGTAGCGCAATGAATCGTGGGTTTCGCAACGCACCGGGAAATGATTAGCATATCCCGCCGCAATGTTCTTGACCGAATCCCACTCCTCTCCGGTTAAACCAGTTCCCGCGATTTCCAATCCAGGCAAACCATTTTTCCGAACTCGATACCCATGCAACTCGATGAGAAATGCCAAGGGGAGCTCAGTTTGCGCCGCTTCGGACAATGCTTCGCAATACCGCTCGAAAACAAGTTTCGCTCGTTTAGTTGGAAGCTCGAGACGTTTGCCGGATTTCGTGCGGACAAATTCGGTAGGGCGATTCACATTGATACATCGACCGATCGGGTGAGGAACAAAATGGTCGCCGCGATCCCGGTACCCGACAGCAATGACAGCACCTAAACCGGTGGTGTCTGCTATTGCACGCGTCAGCGACGCCGTCCGCGATTCGCTCGGAGAATGTGGTGCGGTGATGACTATGCCACTAACATTTTTAGATTTAATCGTTTCGATGTTCGGTGGAAACAGTTGCTCGACGAGTTGCGCTAAGTCGATGATCGAAAGTGAGCCGCGCTTCCAACCGCCTTTACTCGGCAAATAGGAAATTCCAACGCGAAAGCCAGTTCTTGCTATTGAAAATCGGCCACCGGCGATCAGGGGAATGGTAACCGAATTCTCTTCGCGCAATATGGTTGCGGCTACGTTTTGTAGGGTACGTGCTTCTTCCGGGGTAAAGTCTACTGGTTGTAAGCGCTCGCCAGCAAAGAGCGTTGCACTCCAATCGGTCATCCACTCGACGCGAAAGAGCGGTTTTGAATCGGGTGGCCCCGCTTCGTCCCAATAGAATCCGCGCGATGTGATGATGGGTGGCATAGGAGAAGATACGGAATTTTACATTTATACAATACCGATTCCTTTGCTGTTTTCCTCTTTGAAATCACTCGACTGACAGGAGAGTCGGCCGTACCGAGTGAAGTACCACTCGACAGATAGGAGTGTCTGTCGTACTGAGTTGGTCGTACCAGTAAATAAAAACGCAACGGGTGGAGGCACACCCGTTGCGTTGGACACTGGTCCGAATCGTAGTTTCTCTCTCTCTCTTCTGTGTGCCTCAGTTGGGGGAGCAAGCTCCTATCACCAAGACTCACACTCGTTACGCCATCCGATTAACGGGACAGCGAAGTATCTAATGCCTCGTCGATGCCATCGAAAATCCATTCCGGTGCCAGCACTTGCATTTCACCCGGTTTGGCTTCTGATAGTTTGCCGGAAGTCTTCACCGCATAGCGGATTGGTTCCGGTAGAGCCATCATCGACGCATTTTGCAATTCCATGACTAAGTTCCAGTCCATCGGTTTCGGATAGCTAACAACATCCGGTTTTATGCTGGAGGGAATCTTCGCTTTTGCTCTGGCAATTTCAATCGCGAGGTCTAACCCGCCAAGAGTATCGACCAATTTACGATCTAATCCCTGTTTACCAGTCCACACCCGACCATTACCAACAGAGTCAACCGATGACCATGCCATTTCACGGCTATCAGCAACTTTCTGAACGAACTGCTTGTAAAACTCTTTGATCATCTTCTCGACGATTTTCCGCTCTTCTGGAGAGTGCCGACGGAACATGTTGAACATGCCGGCATGTTTCGAGAAGCGGATTTCTTCGTAGTTGGTTCCAATCTTCTTCAAGGTGCTGTCAATCACCGGGCGAACCGATAACACGCCGATGGAACCGGTAATCGTTCCTTCTTCGGATACAATTGTTTCACCGGGTAACGCGATGTAATAACCGCCCGAAGCGGCAACATCGGAGAAGGAAATCACTACCGGTTTTTTCGTGTCTTCGTCGCTCTTGCAAAGCATGAGTTCGCGCCACATTTCATCCGAGGCGAAACCACTGCCACCGGGGCTGTCGACTCGTAATACTATTGCT
>JAOTSC010000044.1 GCA_030247525.1 bacterium
GAAAACCAAACCCCGGAAACGATAGCGATGTACTACTGGAGTATCCGGCGAATGCCAAGTTGCCATCGTAATTAGTGATATCACTGATAAAGTCGTTTCCAGTACCGCCGAGGTAGGAGCTATAGGGAACAGCGCCACTATCGACTGCCATTAACGAAAGAATTCCATCAGAGATACCCCGACTCGCATTTTGATGGCAATTGTTCGTGATTGGATAGTTGTTACCAAAAGTGTTGCCGGCAATCCAAACACTAACACCATTGTATGGTGCGATTGTCATTGCATAATCCGCTCCGGTGCCGCCAAAGTAAGTTGAGTAAAACAGATTGCTGCCTTGATTCGTAAACTTCGCGAGGAAGCAGTCATTAGACCCATGATTAGCAATCTGCGCGGCATTGCTCGATACCGGGAAATTCGTACTAAAGGTGTATCCCGTTATGATAAATCCATCGGTCGTTGGTAGAATTGCCCGACCATAATCATCGGAACTACCACCCAAAAAAGTACTATACGTCAAAGAACTCAGATCCCCGGCTAAAATGCTAACAAAAGCATCACCACCACCATACGGACCAGTACCACCATAGGTGCGCTGGTAGCCACTGGTCGTCACAGGAAAGTTTGCGCTGACTGCGGTTCCAATGACATACACTCCTTGTGTTCCTAATGCGATCCCATACCCCTTTTCGTCCTGTGTTCCACCGAGATAAGTTGAAGCAATTCGATTGGTTAGACTGGAGTCAAACATAGCAATGATCGCATCCCAACTCCCGGAATTCGATTGACGGTAGGCATTGCTGCTGGTTGGATAATTTGAACTATTCGACCAACCGATTATGTAGGGTTCTTTCGCATCTGTAACTGCCATCGCCCAGCACCGGTCGTTCGACGAACCGCCGATATATGTACCGTTCACGATAGCCGAACCGTTCGAGTTGAGTCGAACAAGAAATTGATCGTAACCGCCGTTATGAACGATATCCCAACCTTCGGTCGTACCCGGGAGAAAATCAGAACTTTGCGTTTCCCCGGCTATGAAAGTTTCGCCTTGGTTGTTCGCCTCGGATATACTGTAAGCAGCGTCGGTACTAGCGCCACCGATGTAAGTGCAGAAATAGAGCGAATAACCGTCGCGAGCCATTTTCGCATAAAATGCATCGTAGGTTCCACCATCGAAGGTATTTTGGTATGCGCCGACTGTTACCGGAAAGGTTGTACTTGAGGTGTAGCCACACACATAATGCGCGTTCGAGTTCGTACACATACTTTGGATTTGATCGAGTACATTTCCGCCCAAGTACGTGCCAAAGGCAAGCGGGTCGATCACCAAGGGCAATGTATTATCATAGCCATTGGGAAATGTGAAAGTGACAAACCCATCGGCATCGAGCGAGTAATGCGTTGGCAAAGGAATTTGACGCCCAGTTTCAATCTGATAGGCATAGGGTAGCAATTCACGAACAACGCCCAGCGACGTTTGCAACAACAAATCACCGGAAGCAATATCGACTGATGGTGGTAGTAACAGCGATTCGTAACCCAGTTTGATTGATTCCGGCGAGGCATGTTCCGCTACAACATATTCCACTTTCACACGATTCTCTTCCCAGCGGTACACAACATCGATGCCCTGCCAGACATTTTTGTACACGACACGGTCAAAGTGGCGGCAACCTGGCGCCCATTTCGATTTGTCACTCCCCAAGAGATAATTCGAGACTGTGATTTGAGGGGACTCACCGAGCGGAACTCCCCGGATAACTTCATTCGACTCGTTGAGGAAACGGATGGGAAAAACATGTCCGTTGATTACACCGGACGGATACTCCGGATCGATGTTCTCCGGTGTTGTTGCCTCGGAGTTTGTGACGGTCGCAGAGATGACTTCAACGACAGGTCCGGTAGAGGTAAACCACCACCGAATTCCATTTTCTGAATTTGCCATGAAGTTGACACGGGAATTCCACTGTCCGCGGTTCTCGACGAACCCGGGGGTATTGCCGGTGAATGCAAAAGTGAATTGGGGAATTATGATACTGGTAACAAGTAAAAACAGGGAAACGGGCAGCGTTGCTGCGTTGCGAAGAATCTTGGGAAACATAGCTCAATCCTTTTCATCTGCGATGAGGGCAAAAATCGGTACGCAATTCGTCCGATTATTCATTAGAAACAATTCCAACAAGCAAAAGATACTGTCAATTTTCTCAGGAGGAAAGCCGTTCTCGCACTTTTCAAATTTTTCTCGTATATCTATGCAGTATCTTGATGAGTTTACCGGAATCGAAGTTTTAATCAATTTTTGACGATTCCAACGCTTCGTCGATTTCGTTTCATTTCCGAAGTAAACAAATCGTCGAGAACCAGAAATTCACTCTATAACTACTATCAACCTAGATCTACGAAAGGATAAACAATGGTACAGCATCTAACGAAAGAGAAGTTTCTCGCGGATATTTTCGATTACGAACACGAGCAAGAATGGAAGTACAAGGGAACCCGCCCGGCACTGATTGATTTCTATGCTGACTGGTGCGGCCCATGTAAAATGGTTGCTCCGATTCTTGAGGAACTCTCTAAGAAATACGATGGGCAGGTCGATATCTTTAAGATCGACACCGAAGCCGAACAGGAGTTAGCTTCGGTTTTCGGTATCCGTAGCATTCCCAGTTTGCTGCTGATTCCAATTGCCCGCAAACCGATGATGCAAGTCGGTGCGTTACCAAAGGATGTGTTGGAAGAAGTCATCACGAAGGAATTGCTCGGCATTGGCGCTGAACCTTCGATGAATTAACCACTCATGCAATCGAACTTTGTTAGAATCGGAAGCAAATGGCTTCCGATTTTATTGTTGCTACACTTCGATATTTGAGCGGAATAGTGTGAGGATTTGCTCCAGATTGTCGGGCAATGGTGCAATCAAGTCGAGTCTTCCGCCACGCGAGGGGTGTGGAACATCTAACCGGTGAGCATGGAGAAATTGTCCGTTACACAACTGTAGTGCTTTCGCCGAGAGATTACGCTGAGCAGATGTCAATCGTGCAAGTTGCCGGTTCCTTCCCCCATAGAGCGGATCGCCAAACACCGGATGGCCGATATGGGCAAAGTGAACACGAATTTGATGAGTACGTCCGGTCTCAGGAAAGCAGTGAACCAATGTCCACAAACCGAACCGCTCGACTACTTCCCAATTCGTAACCGCCGCTTTACCATCAGGTACTACAGCGAACAATGCCCGCTCGTATAAATGCCTACCGATGGGAGCGTCGATACGTCCGGTTTTTTTATTGAGATCGCCCCATACCAAGGCGATATAGGTTTTGTGTACGGTGCGGTCGGAGAATGCCTTCGCGAGAATTTGTTGCGCTTGCAGCGATTTAGCCGCCAGAAGAATGCCGCTGGTATCTTTATCGAGCCGATGGATGATGCCGGGTCGTAGCCCTTCAGTATCGCCCCCCGGCAGACCGGGTGAAAGCTCTTCCTGCGTTTTGGATACGTGCCATAATAGCGCATTCACCACGGTACCACTGCGAATCGACTGCGCCGGATGAACCACGATGCCCGCCGGTTTATTGATGGCGATGATCGTTTCATCCTCATAGAGCACATTTAGCGGAATATCTTCAGGAATCAATTCCGGGGCGGGCGGCAGGAACGGTACCCAAAATACTTCATCGTTTGGACGAACCAAATACGAAGCGCGGGCTGGCGCATTATTCACAACGACATTCGCCTCTTCGATCCATGCCTTAACCCGGGACCGGCTCATCCCGGTACGAAAGGCAAGAAAAATATCCAAGCGAGTCGGCGCTTGTCCGGGATCGACTGTCAACGAATTCGATAAATCCGTACCGGCATGCTCAAGTAACTTTTTTACCGATGGATTCTGATGAACATATTTTTTTGGTATACTCGTCATGAAGAAAAATACAATTGTTTTTTTCGAAATGCTAAATAAACATTTTGTAAGTGATACAAAGAAGTTATTTTAGTTGTCTTCTCCGAAACGTCTTCTTTTTTCGTTTGTCTTCGTGTCGATAGCTAATACTGAATCGGCTGCAGTGATTGCCACATTACCCACCAATGGGGTTTGTAATCTCTCGTGAGCATTTTCGATGGTTATCTCAACATCACCGCTGATTCCATTCTTTACTTGCATGATACTGGGTGCTTCGATGCCGCTAAATGACTTAATTGCATTGGTCAAGTTCTGCAATTCGATTTCCTTATCGCTCAATACGGTGCGGGTTGGCAACACAACTTCTAACAAGCGTCGGTGCTCCATCATCTCCCAGCGATCCAATTGACGATGCCGTACTTTCTTCAGAGTCTCGTTGAGATACAACATGAATACCCGTTGCAAATTCGTTGGTTCCAGTTGATCTAAAATGTCTTTACCAAACAACAGCTCCAGTTTTTTTAGCGTTTTTCGAGAACGGTCGACGATTTGCTTATTTTCAGTAATCCGGCTTTTTTGAAAAAACTTTCGGCCCAACGTGAAACTTGAAGGTTTGTTATCATCGCCCGCTTCTATCCGGTCAGCGACAAGTTCATGATTCGCAACAACTTCACAACCACTTAACCGATGAGCAGTTACAGTTACACCCTGTACAGCACAGTTTTCTAAGTTCCCCTTTACCTGAACATCGCTACTTGATGATATCCGGGAGTTCCGAATATTGCCCTTAACGATGACACAGCTGCTGGATGAAACATCGGAATCACGAACATGACCGTTGATAACGACATCGTTCACACCAAAGATGTGCGTTTCTTTTTCAATGTTACCGTCGATAATGATTCCCCGGCGGCTGACGACTACGCTGCCTTTTCGAAGTTTACCTCTAACTTCAACAGTGTTCTCAGAGAATATGTTGGCGACTTCATCTTTTACGTCGACGATATCAACGGGATAAACTGATATTTCAACATGAGTCGGGTAGCAAAAATTGAAGCCAGCGAGTGTTTTCACCCGTTTTACAGTTTGCTTAATCTCGATCTGACCATCGATTTCCGCAGTAATTGACTCGTCGTCTTGCCATAAACGAACTCCTTCTCCGGCAAGCAACTCGATATCGTTACCTTTGCGTTCCGCTAAATATTCACCGCGACATGAATATCCAGGGGTCTTGCTTGATTGGGCTGGTTTTTTACGGCAAATCTGGGCTCCTTTTTTTACTCTGCGTGGAACAATGTAGGACTCTAAACTATTAATCTCATGCGTCACAGGCACTAAGTATTCGATGATGGCATCGACACCTCGACCGGGAAACACTCCCCGCGCAATCTCAAAATTACGAAAATTCGTACGAAGAAATGTTACTTGCAGTTGTAAGTTGCGCACCAACTCCATGTTCAGTGTATCTTTAGCTATCCCAACTTGATTTGCTGCAGTAACGATATCCTCCACAGTAACTGTTTTTAATTTGGAATTCAGTAAGCAGACATCTACAGTAGCCGACATATCGGGATACTCTACTCCATCGGGAGTCATACCGGAAAGGAAGTGGATTACCGGATCGCCACTTTCTTCTTTGATAAAAACGATACGAAAAGTCGCCAATACAAATTCACCGCGAGGAATTTTTTTAATTTGGGCATCATACTCGAAAGCATCGACTGGAATATGATATGAGATTGCGATTCGCTGTTTTATCTCTTTCAGGAGCAAAAGTACTTTTTCTTGTTCTTGGAGAAGCTGTTTAGTAAAAATCGCCTGAACGATCCAGCTATTGGGTGACTCTTGCGTAATAGAAAACCGAACTCCGTTGATAGAAGGTATCGTATCGTTCAGTTTGGATTCGTCAAATGTAATCATGTTGCTAAGTTGTTCTGGATATGATGTTAAGTAAACACCACTACGTTAATCAGGAAATATTAACCAAGCATTTTGAGGAAGTCGAAGTAATGAATCCATCGGGCGAGCCCCTGCTCGCCCGATGAAATCAAGGAGATCAGTTTTCTAAAGTGCTGACGCGATGATACAGGTTTTCACAATTTCCATCGCAGTAGCGCCGCGGGAGAGATCGAATGCCGGTTTCGATAATCCCTGCGATACCGGACCAACCGCTTCTGCTCCCGCTAACTTATTCACCAGTTTGTAACCGATGTTTCCGCTATTCAAATCCGGGAACACTAATACATTCGCTTTTCCAGCAACCGGGCTGCCCGGTGCTTTACTCGCGCCTACTTTCGGAACGATAGCGGCATCAAGCTGCAGCTCTCCGTCGATTGCCAGATTCGGTGCCATTTCCTTCGCAATGGCAACCGCTTTCCGGACAGCGTCAATCGCCGGACCTTCGGCACTGCCTTTGGTCGAATAGGCAAGAAACGCTACCATCGGCGTTTCGCCGGTCAATTTTTGGTGGGTATCAGCGGCGGCAACACCTATCGATGCTAATTCTTCTGGATTCGGAGTGGGGACATAAGCGGGATCACTAAATGTAAACAGTCGTCCGTCTGGCATAACCATTAAAAAGCTACTCGAAAGTACTTTCATACCCGGCGCAAGACCGATTAACTGTAACGAGGCACGTACGGTGTCGGCGGTCGGGTGTGCACAACCGGCAACACTGCCATGAGCTTCCCCTTTACGCACTAACATCGAACCATAGAATATGCAGTGTTGTAACTGCTTGTCGATTTCATCGCGAGTCGGATCAGGGTTGTTCTTACCTTTCGCGCGTGCCTTCTCGGTAGCCTTCTTGCGCAATGTCCAATACTCGTCGACGTATTCGTTCCACTTGGGATCGGTGTGATAATCGCGAAAGAGTGCTCCATCCAACACGAAATTCAGTTCTTTTGCCTTGGCACGAATAGCTGCTTCATCGCCGATCAATAACGGAACACAAAATCGTTCTTTTAATAAAATGTGTGCCGCTTCGATAACACGCGGGTCGCTACCTTCGGGTAATGCAATAATCGCCTGCTTTTTGCGGGCTTCTTCATTCAGCCGGACAAACGGGTCCATAAAAAATCTCCTGTGGCGGGTCAACCTGATTGGGGTTTAGCGGATGGTCGGTCTGCACAAATCGTTGCGGTATTTCTGCCAACGATTGCACATCCTAATGTTCTCCATCGAAAAAAGGGCGAAGAATTCTCGCCCCTTTTAAGATACAAAGCAACTTGTTATTTCGCAATTTCGCGTTGCTTTGCCCGCTCAGTTTCCATCTTCAGCAGGAATTCTTCAAGCCAAACCGCAACCCCTTGTTCAATTGCGGAGGGGCAGGAAAAATCGGCTAAAGCTTGAATTTCCGGGCAGGAATCCTCAACTGCTACCGAATAGCGCGCTTCGTCCATCATCGCATAATCGTTGGGAGCATCGCCAAATGCGATACCCGTGTTCCAACTCCAACCGAATCGTCCAAGGATTGCATCGATCCCGGTTTTCTTGGTTACTCCAACCGGCATTACTTCGACATAATCGATGTTATCAGTTTTATAGAGGGTCGGTCGAATCACCTCTTGATCGGATGCATATTCTAACAGCTTTGTTTCGGTTCGATTAATCGAATCGGGTGTGCCAATAGCGAGAAATTTATTAACACCGGATCGAACCACATAATCCAATTTTCCCACCGAGTCGGGTTTATGCGATGCATGGGAGGTGTGCCGCTCTGCAAACTCCGTCCACTCGTCGTAATGGTAGTGGTCTCCTGCCTCCATCAGAATCGCTCCGGGATTTCCCGCTCGCATGGCATCTAATACTCGAGTCGCTGTTGCTGCATCCATCCGGATGTCGCGTAGCCGTTCACCATCTGGTGCTTCGGCATAGCCGCCGTTGTAAGACACCAGTGCAATCTCGCGGCCGATTTGGGCGATTACTGAGCGAGTAGAGCGTGGCGGTCTTCCGGTTGCGATGATTACTTTGTAACCGCTGTCAATTGCCTTTCGTAGCGCATCTCTGGTGCGATCCGGTAACAATCGATCCGGGCCGATTAACGTTCGATCCAAATCGAACGCCATCCAACGCAAATCCAATAACGATGTAGTCTGAATCATTGAAACATCTCAATTCTTTTTGTAGTTGTCGACAACTGTAACATATCTCCTCCCGCTCACTCCAACAAGAAGGGCGGACACTGCTCGCCCGCCCTTCTTTGATATCGGATTTGAGCGAACGTTACTTCATGAGTAACGCTTTATGAGTGGAAACAGTACCAGCAGCTTCCATCCGAACGATGTACATACCAGCGGCGACATTGCTGGCATTCCATTGCAGCGAGTGAAATCCAGCAGTATAATTTTTCTCACCAAGATTGGCAACCAATCTACCGGAAACATCATATACCGAAAGTTTCACTTCGCTGGAGCGTGGCAATGAGAAAGCAATCGTCGTTGAAGGATTAAATGGATTCGGATACACCGATTGAATTTGGAAATCTGTGGGGAGGGCCCCATCAGTCTCCTCGCCAACTGCGGTATTACGGAATGCTGTTAGTACTCGGCTTAAGAATGCCCAACGAGTTATTGTAGAAGCGCTGCCATGTATCGATTCCACCGGGAATCCGCAATAGACCAAACGAATTCGATTAGCGACAGAATAGCTAATCGCACCAGTGTTGCCGTTGGTGTAGTTCCAGCGGGCAACCGCACCGCCAACCGGAGTAAGCGCATTGCTGGAGGAATAGTTCCCAGCACCGCTTGATCCGACTAACAGAAGATTTCCGCCACCGGACAAGGCATCGCCAGCGATACCATTAGCGCGGGTTTGACTACTACTCGCAACATAAGTTGCATGCAATACATTCTGATGGAAGGAAGATGAGCCAATTTCTTCCCCAATCTCTTTTCCGGAAAGTAACAACCGTCGGTTGTTATTCATGATCCAAGAGATCGCGGTTTGCTCCGCAGTTGTAATCGTGTTGGTCGTGGCATCGCCGGTAAACCAGATGAAGTCGTAGTAACGCGACATATCGCTGGAAGTCGGCACCCCTTGGGTTGCAATATTCCAATAATCATACGATTCGCCAAGGGAGTCGAGAGCGACTTTATAGTAGTTTTCGTAAGTCGCGCCATTGTCGTCGTCTATCAACATCGTGTTGCCATACCCAAGCATGAAGTCATAATTGAAAGTTTGGGTATAACGTAGATCGTTTGGATTCAAACCGGATACGCGAAGCGTAAAGTTTGTGCGATGCGATGGTGAACCCGCATTGAAACGGAAACGGATTGCTCGGGTTTCACCGTTGTTTCCCGATAATACATCGCCAATCCAAACCGAGTCGCTTAAAACAGTAATTGTTGGATCGGTCGAAATGAATCGTAAAGTTGTGCTGTAGGAATCGGTTCGATCACCGGCATTCGAGAACCTGACGATCAGATTAATGGTTTCGCCAGCTTCGATTCGCCCATTACCGTTTCCTTGTCCGGCGATTGTATCGCGGGCATAAACTGTATCAAGACTAAGTAATGGAAAGCGGCTTGAAACGGCAGCCCCGATATCGACTCTTCCGACACCTAATTGACCGATGTAGCCTGGATTTTGAGCATCGATATTAGTGGCAGTTTCCATCAGTATCGTACGAACATCCAGATTCGAAGCACCGGGCATCACGCTCCAAAGCATCGCCACGCAACCGGCAACTACTGGAGATGCCATTGATGTTCCTTGGGCATTATCATAAGATGTGGTCGATGTGTTGACAGTAGACCAAATTGTTTCGCCGGGTGCGCTGATGTTTACCCAAGTGCCGTAATTTGAAAAGCTTGCTTTATCATCGCCGGAACCAGTTGCGGCAACAGCAATGGAATTGGTATAACCACCGGGGTAGTGTCGACTGGAAACGTTGTCATTTCCAGCAGCCCCTACGACGACCAACCCACGATTCCATATCGTTGTTATCGAGTTTTGTTCGTTTTGGGAATACTGGGAACCACCCCAACTGTTGTTTATAATGTTGGCACCATACAAACTTGAGTAGCTCATAGCTGAGAAGCCGTGGGCACTGTTTATCAGGTTCGGGTTATTTGCAACGGCACAGCGATTCGCCATGATTTTCGAGACACGGGCAGGAGATGCCACCCCGATGCCATTATCGGTTCGAGCTGAGGCACAACCAGCAACGTGGGTGCCATGTCCGCCATCAGGCCAAGGGAATGGATCCTGAGGATTATTATCGGAACTCGTCCAATCCCACCCGTAGAAATCATCAACGCGAAGGTTCCCATCGTCGTCGATTCCGTTGATTTCCGAGGTTTGGATTATGCCGTCGCCATTCAAGTCTTCACCGGGGTTTACCCAACGGTTGTTGATTAAATCCTGATGGGTATGCTCGACCCCGCTGTCGATAATCGAAATCACAATCGTCGAGTCTCCGGTAGTGTAGTCATACGCTAACGGGGCATGAATTGTGCTGATATGCCATTCAGCCGAAAAATAGGGGTCATTGGGGACGCGATCTACTTTTCGATAGAAATTTGGTTCTGCGAATCCAACAAAGGGTAATGATTGTAATTCTTCAACAATCTTGTCGATTGAGTTTTCAGTTGGGAAGTGGAGTAAAAATGTCCAACGTAAATCAATGGGGCATTTTTCGGTCGGAGCAATTTCCCACGGCACTAAGTTCTTTGCAAAGTAAACGCCGTACTTAGCGAAAATTGCATCGAGGGAAGCATCACCGAGTTGTACCGGTTCGCCTTTTGGATTATAAGCATCGGGGAACGAGCGGTTAAACTTAACAACAGTTTGTCCTAAAAACCGTTCACTACCGGGATCGATCACATCGGTTGGCCGATATCCATTTTCAGGACCGCCTTGCGGGGGAATTGCCAGCGCAACACCCGCCAGACAAGTTAGCGCCAATAGCCAGAGAGTACTCCGTTTCATTGCGGTCTCCTATTCTCTTTTGTTACCAAGTGTCTGAAGACGGTTCTCGTTCATTGGGTCTTCGACACCACTAATGAATAGTAAATGTACTTTCCATCGTTTACGAATGCAATTGTTACAACTTGCCAGTAATATGGTGCGGTAACGCACATCGGGAAGTAGAAATTAAGCGTATTTTACACCAACTTGCATCATTTACTCTCGTATTTCAGGGGAGTAGCATCTTTCATTGGGCATGACTGGATTTATCTTATGGAAATCCTTATATTTCCTATTGGATTTGTCTACACGATTTGAATGCTAAGAAAGGGTAACCAGATGGATCTCGTTACAACACTTCCCAGTACGGGAGATATCGCAACACACATCGTCGAGTTAAACACCGAACGATACGGAGCCAAGTTTCGCACAATGGTTCGGCTTAGTAACGGCGAAGAACATGAAGCTATTGCGGACAATCCCCAAGAATCCGAGTCGCAAATCATGAAGTCCCTGTCGATTGCCGGCTGGAACGTAGGATTATTTTAAATATTGGCATGAAGCGATTCAAAGAGACCACGATGATTTCGTGGTCTTTTTTTTGCAACCTAAACCATCATCGCTGCCACTAAAACAGTGAACTGCTAACTGGTCAATCGTCACTTTTACAACTCGAAGAGAACACTATGTCCGAACAACCCACTATCCAACTCCTCCCCATTGAAGAATGGGAACTAAAGATAAAAGCTTTTTCCCCGGTCAAATTACTGGATGTTGCCACAGGTCACGGTGGCTTTCTATTCCAATTATTGGATTGGTTTCCGAATGGAAAATCGTTTTTGGGTATTGATCTCTTACCGAAAGCAATTGAACATGCCAAAAACACAATCGCAACCGATGAGCGGTACCGGGTAGAAGTTGTGGACGCCCATGCAATGGACTATCCGAGCGAATCGTTCGATGTCGTTGCAATTTCCAATTCGCTCCACCATATGTTAGTTCCCTCAACCGTATTAAACGAGATGTATCGGGTTCTACACCGAAATGGATTACTCATCGTGTTTGAAATGTTCAGCAATGAACAAACCGAAACGCAAATGACCCATGTTCTCTTTCACCGTTGGTGGGCGAAAGTCGATTCCGAGCTTGGTGTTCCCCATTTTCCGACATTTACAAAACAGAAGATTGTCGATCTGATATCGCGTCTGCCATATTCTGCTTGCTGGATTTCGGAGTTTGCCGATTTGCGAATCGAAGCACACGACTCTGGGATTGTCGATCGTTTGCGCACTTCGGTACCTCAGTATTTGGAGCGAGCGAAGGGGCTTGCCGATTTCGTCGAAATCCAACGCGAGTCGGTTGAGTTACTCAAGCGTTTAGAGCGAGTTGGCGTTCACCCAGCCACACAAATTCTAATTGCACTGAAAAAGTGATTTACTACTCTTACTTGGTGGTGTGCTAAATCGATAGAGTTCGGAGGTAGTCGGATGGAAAATCAGGTAACAAAGCGATTTGCTGATCATTACAAAAACATGGTCGATTGGGTAAACTGGCAAATCGATGACCTTTCAGAGGCAGAGATGCAACAAACAGTTGCTCCCGGAACGAATCATGGGATTTGGTTGTTGGGACACCTTATCGTTTCAGATGACGATTTAGGTGCTTATCTCGGAATCGGAGAAAAACAATATCCTGATTTGTTCCCGGTATATGGGCAAGGTTCCAAGTGTAAACCACCATCAAGTTACCATTCACTCTCAGAGCTTAAAGCGATGTGGAAAGCGGTTTCCGACCGCAATATCGATATGCTTTCACAATTCTCCGACGACGAACTTGACAAACCCCACGCACAAGTGAAAGACCCCGACCGCGATTTCTTCAAAACGAAGTTTCGAGTGATTTCCTTTTGGATTTTACATCAACAGTATCATGCGGGACAATTAGGGTTGTTAAACGCCGTTATGATGAAGAAACGACCGGTCAATACCGTGCCGGGTGTCGCATAGGATTATAAAATGAACATCGTCGCAAAACACTTCTACGAGCAGTGGAAAGATGCTGCTGGGTGGACGACCAAATATTTGAATTGGCTAAACGACGAGGAACTTTGTCTTGTAATCGCACCCGGGCGCAATCATGGCATTTGGATTCTCGGTCACCTCATTCAATCGGAAGACGACCTTGCCCGCTATCTTGGTCGAGGTGAATTTCAATACCCGGAATATGAGGAGTTATTCGGAATGAAGAGTAAACTCCTTCTCACCTCCGAATATCCGCCTGTCGCGGTGTTGCGCGAGCAATGGCTGACTGCACTGAAACGTAACGATGCAATCCTGCAATCAATGACCGACGAGGAGTGGGATCAGCCACACTCGTTTGTGAACGATACTCCCGATGAGGATTTCTATGGAACCAAAGGTAGTTGTGTCTTCCATTGGACGATGCATATGATGTATCACAATGGACAACTTGCAATTCTTTTAGCAAATTGCGGTAAAGCAAAATACTGATACTATCGTTCTTGAAAAGAAATGGGGCGTATTGCTACGCCCCTTTCTTTTTACTAATTGCCAAAGTTAGCGCAAATAAACGATACGCCTTTGCAATGCGACATTACCGGCATAAACACGGAAGATGTACGTACCAGCCGAAATCTGGCTTTGCTCGATTGACAATACATGCTGTCCGCCACTCAACATACCCCAATCGTAAGAAGCAACAAGTTGCCCGTTCATATTGAACAACTCGCCGCGAACCGAAGCCGAATTCGGTAACGACATGTTCACTTTTGTGGTCGAGTTGAACGGATTCGGATATGCTTCCGATAGTGTGAATCCATTCGGTAGTACTGGATCGGATGCCGCACTCGCAATGTTTGCAACAAACATATCCGATGCCCGAATCGAAACTGCCGGACTCATTGAGTTGGCTTGCACTGTCCACATGAAGGACGGGAATGAAGACAAGTTCAGCGCAACAGTATCCAACCGAACCGTAACCGATGTATCCGAGTCGGTCGGATAAGCTATCGAATCAGTCGGTGTAAAGAACCAAATCACATAATCGAAAGTATTCCCCGGAGCACCTCCGGTAGCTGGTTCCCAAGTGAATGTTGTGTTTGCACTTAGCGAGACACTTGCTCCATTCGTCGGCATACTGCATTGTGGCGGATCCACTGGCGGCAGTTGCTCAGTCGAGAAATGGAACATCTGATTGGATAACCGGGTAGCACCTAACTGATCGCGTGCTTGCACTTTCCAGTAATAGGTCGTACCGGGCACCAACGCACTGATGGTTGTCGAACTTGACATATCAGTATCGATGGTATCCGATTGTGCCATTGTCGAATCAGTACTATAGATGAACTTGTAACGGACAACATCTCCTTGATTCGGATCACCGTTTTCTTCCCAACCAACATTCACCATCATGCCACGAATTACTGCTCCATTTGCTGGGGTGAGCAATGAGAATGCATTTGGCGGTTGGTTCGGTGGCGTCGCTTCTACTAAAGTTACCGAACTTGTGTAAATGTAATCTCCACTCGTGCTCCCATTGTTGTTGGCAGCATTACCGGCAAAGTAGAAGACCACATTTCCCGCTCCGGCTGATGGTGCTGTCCAGTTAAACGTCCAGGTAACTGGGCCGTTTTGGGTTCCTGCACTGGTACCGGAAGAGGTATGTTTAATGTAGTCGCGCGCATTACCGGTTTGGTTGGAAACTTGGGTGTTTCCATTAGCTGTCGCAAGCGTTCCCCCCTGTTGCGACGAATTGCTTTGCAACGCTGCCGTCAACTCAAATCCCCAACGCGCTTGACCGGGATCCTGCAGTTCGACCTGCAATGGATACACTTGTCCAGGTACGTAACCCGTTGGCGGAGTACCCAACAAACTGAGGGAACCGTTGCCAGAATTCACCGTAAATGAGTTGTGACACTGTGTACAACTTGACGGATTGCCGACCATATTATCAGGTGGTCCTGATGAATACGCCAACGCCATCGATAACGTGGTTAAGAACGTTAATAGAGCACCAACAAAACGCATGATTTCCCCCCCCTTATACTGTTAAACGATACATTCACGCATAAGAGAGTAATACGAGGCGTTTAGGGAAATTGTTGTTACACAAAAATGGTGCCTTTAATAAGGCACCATCTTCTTAATAACTAATTCGTTGTATTCTTAGCGATCTTTCCACCGCGGTCCAAAGCCGGGTCTTTCACCATCAATACCCATTCTGGGAGCACCCATCGGGCAATCGGGGAAGTTACCCATTCCCGGACCACCCATTCTTGGACCATGACCACGACCTCCACGGCCTTTCGGTCCCGGTCCGAGTAGAGATAATCGACGGGCATGATGGCGGGATTTCACCAAAGCTTCTTCGGCTTCCTGCTCTTTCCCCTGCGCCAACAACTTCTTCGCCGATTCAAGTTCCTTCTTCGCCGATGCTATCGCATCTTTGCTCAGTTCGATGTCAGCGTTCAATTTGGTTTCCATTTTTAACAACCGCTCTTGTGCCAACTCTACTTTTTCTTTAACAGTAAGCGGTGTTCTTGGTGACGGTGCCGCTTTATCGTCGGTGTCGGCTGCAAAAGCCGAGAGAGCAATGATGACCAACATTGCCGATAAAAGAATTGAAATGATCCGTTTCATGGTTTTCTCCTTTGGTTGCTCAGGAACGAGTGTTCCGTGTTCTGCTGGTATGACACAAGGAAAGTTGCTAAGGTTTAATCGAAAAAAAAGAGAGGCGTATTACAACACCTCTCTCAACTGGAAACATCGATACCGCTTGATTATTCAGACAACGGGTCAGCCAAGGCTGGTTGCGATTTTGCAATCATCACGGGACAATTTGCTGTTCTTACTACCCGATCCGTGGTCGATCCGATGAGTAACTCCTTTACGCCTCCGTTACCATGCGGCCCAATGATAAGCAAGTCAGCGGAAATCTCATTGGCAAGCCGGACGATTTCTTTTGCGGCAACTCCTGAACAAACGTGATGATGTGGTAATGCAGCGAATTGAATATTGGAGTCGAAGTTTCTAAATGCTTGCCGTACAGTTTCCTCAGAATTTTGATCCAAATTGGATAGCGATGGGAACTCAAACGGAGTGCCGCTCATCTGTCCCGTTTCAATTGTATGCATTACGTGAATCACAGCATCAGTACGCTTCGCGATCACGCTTGCCCAACCAAGTGCAAAACGCGATTGCAAAGAGAAATCGATACCAACTAAAATGGTTTTAATCCCCTTCCATTCCCGATCCATCGCATGTTCGGTAACTAATACCAACGGTGTCGTAATCTGCTTGAGGATGGTTTCGGTGATCGACCCCATCACCCATTTGGCAATCGGGCCTCTGCCATGAGTACCCATCACCGTCGCGACTGGTGGATCGATCGACGCTTGATGCAGAATCATCGCTGTGATGTCGTCGCCTTTGTTATAGGTAGAGGCAAAAGGGAGACCATTTTGCTCAGCGAGCAGCTGCACAGTTTCAAAATTATCGAAATCGTGTTCATCGCCGTTGGCGGGGATGCCGTGAAATGCGCGTAACTCGATTTGAAAAGTTTGGGCAAGTGTAAGTGCGACAGGTAATGCCGCTTGGGAGGACTTACCGAAGTCGGATGGAAAAAGTATGTGCCGCATCGATCCTCCACTTCCGTTGTTCATCACCGGGAATCATATCACAGGAAGCATCGTGTGTCATCTAAAATTAGCGAAGAATTGTACGAATTCGCAATAGAAAGCAGTGCAATTTAATTTTTTTCACTTGTTAAGAATCACACGATTTTTCGCCGAATCGCATCGATTCGCTCAATTTGGGATAACACCGCTTCCAACAACTCCGGGGTCAACATGTTCGGACCGTCGGAGGGGGCGTGATCGGGGTCGGGGTGAGCTTCGAGAAATACGCCGTCGACGCCATGCGCCACCGCCGCCCGCACGAGTCCCGGCACTTCGTTGCGATCACCGGAAGTCGCGCCACCAGCGCCGCCCGGACGTTGTACCGAGTGTGTTCCATCGAAGATCGCCGGATAGCCTAATGCCCGCATCCGGGCAAGATTCCGAAAATCGACCACCAGCTCCCGGTACCCAAAACTACTGCCACGTTCGGTTAGAAGTATATTCTCACTACCGCCGGATTTGACCTTTGCCGCGGCTCCCGCTAAATCGTCGGCGTGGAGAAATTGTCCCTTTTTAATATTTACGACTTTTCCGGTCGCGCCGGCAGCTTCGAGTAGCGAAGTCTGACGGCAAAGAAAAGCCGGGATTTGCAAGACATCAACAACTTCCGCGACTTGCGCACATTCCGGCGATTCATGAACATCGGTCAAGACCGGTACACCAAGATTCTTGCGAATCTCTTCGAGGAGTTTTAATCCCTCGTCCAATCCTGGTCCGCGAAAGGCTCCCGCCGAGGTGCGATTTGCTTTGTCATAGGATGCTTTGAATACGAAGCCAAAGGGGAATTTCCGGATAATTGCCGCTAACCGCTCCGCCCAGCGCATCGTAAAATCGCGCGACTCTAATACACAGGGGCCTGCGATTAGTAGGAGCGGCGCGCCATGACCGACCTGAACCGTTGATGAGATTTCGATAGGTGTTTTCATAAAGCGTGTTGATTGGGATCGCGTGATGGGAGACCCGCTGCCAGTAAATCGTGTACCCGAAGCATACCGATGGGACGCTGCTCGGCATTCACGACCGGCAGTACCATGATTTGCGATGGACGGTTCTCCATCAAGTTTAATGCATCCAGAGCGAGCATGCCGGTTTGTACGACTACCGGTGTTTTCGTCATGACTTGATCGATGGGGTAATCCAATGCATTCGCGCCAAATCTTCCTATCGAACGCCGGAAATCGCCATCGGTAAAGATACCGGCGAGTTTTCCCTCTTCATCGACCAAAGAGACAGCTCCCAACGGCAACTCGGTTAGGACTTTCACCGCTTCCCGGCAAGTTGCAGTCACTGGCAATAACGGATTGCGTTCGCCGGTGTGCATTAAATCGTCCACTTTGAGTAACAATTTCTTGCCTAAGCTGCCACCGGGATGTAGCAGGGCGAAGTCGACCGGTTGAAATTTCCGTTCATTCAGAAGTACGACTGCTAATGCGTCGCCGAGCGCCATCGTAGCGGTTGTCGAACTGGTTGGTGTTAATCCGGCTAATCCCGCTTCACGGGAGTCGCCAAGCTGCAGTGAGTAGTCACAATGAGTCGCCAGATCGGATTGCTGACTGGCGGTAATGGCTACCGTAGTCGCCCCGATTCGCTTTAACACTGGCAGAATGGCAAGCAACTCTTCGGATTCGCCCGATTTGGAGAGTAATAGACAAATATCCTCTTTCCGGACAATGCCGACATCGCCATGGAGCCCTTCGGTGGGATGAAGGAAAATTGCGAGGGTTCCGGTCGATGCTAAGGTTGCAGCGATTTTCCGGGCGACGAGTCCCGATTTGCCAATCCCCGTAATAATGACTTTCCCGGTCGATTCGAGAATCAATTTTACAACCACGGCGAAATTCTCATCGATTGCATCGACGAGTGAATCGAGCGCCGCTCGCTCAATCCGGACGACTTCGCGCGCCTGTTCGATGATTTCTTGAGGTCTGTTCATCGTTCCAATCGGTAAGATTCGGAAAAAGATACGGTTTTTTGGGTGAGAATGCGATAACAACGAAGGAGGCGGCTGCCAGCCGCCCTCTTTTTGTGCGGGAACCCGCCGGGCTCCCCTACGATACAGGTCTGGAGACCTGTCGGTACCCAAGTCAGGCAGGATTGCCTAACCTCCAGTAGGGGCGTGCCGCGCACGCCCTATTGTTGTACGGGCGAACCTCGTGTACACCCAAAGCCACCGCGACAGGAATGTCGGGGCCTCGCAAAAAGAAAAGGGCGTGTGCGGCACGCCCCTACGAGATGATGGACTGGATTACGATTCGTCGGGGGTGTATTCGGTCGGAATATTTTTTTGACGAAGCGTATCGATACATGCGAGAATTTGTTTATAGTGGTGTTGGTCGTGGTAGGTGAGAATCGCCAAGGCATCGGCGACTCCGATGATACCGGCAATGGGAGAAAACATCCGCAATTGACCTAACTTGCGTTCAGATAGTTGTTCGAGGAGATGGACGATTTTCCGGGCAGTCTGTTCATACCCGCCAATCATGTGTTTCCGGCGTTTTCTACCCCGGGGATTTGAAAATATTTTGAGTGCTCGCATCGCCGTTTTACCGAACGGTTGATCGACGGTTGCGCGAAGATTTTGCGGTTTCGCCGGGAAGAGTACTTGCAATCGGTTTGCCACGATCAGCACCCGCCACCAATTGCGATCAACATCGTTGAGATGTTCGACAATCTGCGCAACGCACCATTTTCCATGATGGGGTTTTATCCGCCAAGCATCGCGATTGAGCCGCAACAACGTGGAAATGATTTCCCGGCGGGTCTCCTCGAATTCGACGATTACTGCCGGTAAATCGCGCGGTGGTCGGTGATAGGTAGCTGGAAACAGTGACATGAATTAGATACAATACGGGCGGCAAACCGGCGTATCCGGCAAGCCGCCCGTGAAGATCACGTTAGTGTGCGTCGAGGATTTTATTGCAAGAGGTGCAGTACTTGATCCGTTTCCGGACAAACTTGACATTGCCATCATCGCTTTTCACGGATAACACTCTTAGAGTCGGCGCGGAAAGCGTCTGCTTCTGACAGATCGGGCAAAAGACCATGAGCGACGCATTCTTTATCTTCTTAACCTTGTCGCCGAAGGATTGTTGCTTAGCCATCGGTATATCCTATCGTTTCTTACTCGTTACTTGGTTTCGCGGAATACAGTCACCTTGCGGTCGAACTTACAGAATTTTCTGAGTTCCAACCGTTCGGTTGTGTTTCTCTTATTCTTCTCCGAGGCATATCGCGCAACGCCTGGATTGCCGTTCTTACGGCATTCCGTGCACTCGAGCAAGATGTTAATCCGCACTTCCTTAGACTTGCTTGCCATTTTGTAATTCTCCTTTCGAGCAAGGTAAGATACAACATTTCCGGCAAAAATCAAGGTCGCTGGATTTTTCGGTTGAGCGTTGCATTTGGACAATTCTTGAGATAAACTTACTATACAACAAAATCATTGGTTTCGAGGATCCCATGGTACGGTTTGGCGAATTAGTCGTGCAAGAGGGGTGGATTTCCCCTGATCAACTTAGCGAAGCGCTCACCATTCAGCAAAATGGTACGTTACGATTCGGTGAGTTCTTGATGCGACAAGGTATGCTCCAACCGTTTCATGTTGAGTTAGCTCTAACCGTCCAAAAAACCTCCCCGAAATCCGAACCAATTGGCAAAATTGTTCAAGAATTGGGCTTTCTCCAAAAACGTCAAGTCGAACAAGCTGCTCAATTTCAACAAGCCGGTCGAAATCTCCTCGGAGAGATATTGGTTGATTTAGGGCATATTACCCCTGAACAGCGCGATCTCATATCTGGAAGACTTCCGGCATAGGAATAATCTTCATCCCCATACTTCCTATTGATAAGCAATTCTAATCAGTTGATTTCACTTCTACGCGATTTTTCAGCAGAAGAGTGTGTTCTTCCGGTGAGATCATTACCGCCGATTCGATCAGTAATTCCGGGATACCGTCGATAATGGGATAGTACCGGGGAACCGAAGGATCAGTCGTGACCAAAAGATAATTCTCGCCCTGCTTCACTAATACCAACGGTACTTTGGTTTCCGGACAAGCCAAAAGATGTTGGATGGCTGCGATTCGCTGGATGGCTTCGTTCACTTCTACTCCCCACTCGATACTGCGTAACAGTCGAAATCTATTTCTGCAATTGGATAATAATTGGTCGCGCTAAGGGTTCGTTGTAAATTCGCATCATGCAGTCAAATTTGCAAACCCTATCACAATGGCTTCTCTCAGTGGGAGCAATCTATCTCACTTTCCTGAGTACAGGCGTTCTCCCATTTTTACTCATCGGATTCTTCATTGGATATACGACCCACCTCGCCGCGAAGCGAATCATTGAATTGGGTGGCTTTCGTATGATGTACATCACCGGTTGGCTGGGTGTTCCGGTGCATGAGCTGTCTCACGTACTCGCCGCTTGGATTGGCGGTCATAAGGTAGTACGATTCGCGCCATTTTCACCCAATCCAAAAACCGGTCAGTTGGGTGTTGTCGAAACGAAGTATGACCAGAAGAACCGATATCAACGAATCGTCGGCAATTTCCTTATTCCCATCGCTCCGCTTGTCGGCGGAACGACGGTTCTGCTACTGCTAACCCGCTGGATAATTCCAGGATATTCGACGACTGCGTATGGTGGGTTTCGACCGCCAACATCTGCGACACTTAACGATGCGATACGATGGCAAAGTTATCTGGAAAATGTCTGGTTACAGCTTCTACAACAGATTTCCTGGCTATGGCATCCTGAGTTGGTTACCCGCTGGCAAACCTATCCCATCCTATATGCCATGTTGTGCGTTGCCGTTCATATTTCTCCTTCCATCGACGATTGGAAAAACTTCCGGAAACCATTGCTTTGGTTTATTGCATTACTGGCAATCGTGAGTTTCTTCATAGGAGCGATACCGGCAATTTCTGAACCTGCCATGAATTGGTGGGCGATTGGATTGACGTGGCTTTGGCCAATGTGGTTGTTTCTGCTTTTAATTGTGAGCCTCGCCGTTGCTCCGATCCTCATTTTCGGGAGTGTATTTGCACCTTCGGAATCCCCTCAGGTAAGAACGGCAAAACCCAAGAAGAATCCCCGAAAACAAACCAAGGGCACCGAGTAGGTGTCCTTGGAATCGAATGAAAACTGTTGATGTTGTTAACGTAGAATGGTTACTCTTGTCGTGAGTGGCGCTCCGGCAACTGACCCAGTAATAAAGTAACTTCCACTCGGTAATTGTTGGGCGGGTAGCGAGAAGGTTATCGAACCGGGCGCTCGCAGGAATTTTCGGGGAAGTTTTCGCACGACTCTACCCGATGCATCGTACATCGTGAGATTTGCCGTACCCGCTCGCGTCGAGTACAGTTTAACATTCGTCATTGCATTAAACGGATTGGGATATACCGACAACGAATAGCGATCCGGCAACATCTGCGATGGTTCCGGCATTCCTGACCATTGCGAAGCGGTAATTGTTCCCGAGTAACCGGCAGGTACTGAGATTAACTCAAGCTCGCGGGTTACTTCGGAGTAACGATACTCGATATTCGGTGCAATCGTTAAAGTAGTAGGCGCTCCAGTCAAAAAGGGAAATGCGATAAACACTGTAACTCGAGTGCTTTGTTGGTTGGTAATTGTAATGTTCTGCGTAATCAACTCGTTTTCGACGTGGAGCTTAACCTGTCTGGTGTTGCGTAAAATCCGCAATCGCTGATTAAACAGCTTCCATTGACT
>JAOTSC010000045.1 GCA_030247525.1 bacterium
CCTTCATCGCGTTATGATCCGGGAACAACGGACGGTCGATATCGAGATGATTCACCACGTTGCGAACCGCTTTCTTTGCCGCCATGGTGCCAAGCCCCGGCGTAAATTCGCGGAAGTCGAGCGCCTGTGCGGCCGCGATGAATTCGATCCCGAGAATGCCATAGGCATTGTCGATAATCTGCATCGTTTTGAGCGCGGTATTCCAACCCATACTGACGAAATCTTCCTGATCAGCGGCAGCGGGAATCGACTGAATGCTTGCCGGCGCCGAAAGAATCCGTTGTTCGACAATGAGCATATCGGCGGTATACTGACTGAGCATGTGCCCGGAGAACATGCCCGCTCCCTTCGTTAGAAACGCGGGGAGACCAACGCTAAGTGCCGGGTGGAGCAGTCGGTTGAGCCGTCGCTCGGACAATACACACACCATAGTAATGGCGGCGTCGAGCGAGTCGAGCGGAAGACTCATCGGACAACCTTGGAAATTCGCGCCGGACAATACAGTATCGTCTCCGGCGACAAAAATCGGGTTATCGCCGATGCCATTCAATTCGATCTCAAATTGTTCGCGGGTCCATCGTAATTGATCGCGGGCGGCACCGATTACCTGCGGAGTCGAACGCATGCTATAGGCATCCTGCACTTTCACCTTCATCTTGCCGGTGGTGAGGTCGGAGCCCTTCATTATCTTCCGCAGATTGTCCGCGCTCGTCATCGCCCCTTGGAAACCACGGAGGGAATGAATGCGCGCATCGTACGGCTTCATATTCGCGAGCAACGCTTCGAGCGACATTGCGGCGGCGATTTCCGCTTGTTTGAGCCAGCGTTCCATATCGTGTATCTGCATCGATCCGACCGAGCAGATAAAATTACTGCCGTTAATTGCCGCTAACCCGTCGCGCACTTCAAGCCCGGGAATCGCGATCCCGGCTTTCGCCATCGCATTTGCCGTCGGCATCCGCACGCCCTGATAAAACGCTTCCCCTTCGCCGAGCAACGAGAGCGCAATCTGGGACATCGGTGCGAGGTCGCCGCAAGCGCCGACGCTTCCCTTATTGCAGACGACCGGCGTCACGCCTTTGTTCAGCATTTCGACATAGGTCATCGTGATTTCGGGACGACACGCGGAGTAACCCTGTGAATGAACGTTGATGCGGGCAAGCATCGCCGCGCGGACATGTTCGACCGGCATCGGTTCGCCGATTCCCGCGGCATGATTAAAGACGAGATACTTTTGGAAGTCGCGGGTCTGTTCGTCGTTCAATACGATTTCTGCCAATTCACCGATTCCGGTATTGACACCGTACATCACTTCTTTTTTGGCGACTTTACGATTCAGAAATTCGCGGCAGACTTTGATTTTTTCGAGAGCTTCGGGGGCGAGTACGACCGGTTCGAGATTGCGAGCGACCGCAACGACATCGTGTACGGTAAGTTTACGGTTTCCGCCGACGGTTATGGACATCGGATTCTCCTTACATGGGAAATCGTCACTGCAGAGCGGTGACAAGACATATTCGTGAGCGTGTTCGGTTTCCGGTTTGGTAGGAAAGAGGTTCGGCGGGTTCACACGCTGTGAAGTTATCCCATCCTAATTTGCGAAAAATCTCAGGGAGGGTCAAGTAATTGTCACTTTAACGCGACTTTGTGATTGTTATCACATGTTATTGTTTCGTCTAAGTTTTATGCTCTTGGTTATGAGACATTCTTCGATAAAATTACAATGTTTCTGCTGTATTGCCAAAGCAAAACGAGCGCACCTTTTCCCAATTGTCTCTCATCCTTGGCGCTACCATTTCCATCCCTGCAACATCTCAATATCGGAGGTCGTATGAAACGGCTTGTGATTTTCTTGTTAACTTGTTTTGTGATGATTACTAATAGTTTTGGTGCTTCAAATGACGACTTGAGAGGTGACCGTGTCGAAGTAAAGTTCTCACGGAGCTTCTATAACACACTCATCCAATTACACGACGGTTGGATTCCCAATCCGAGCGGCAACTCCCAAATTGACGCGCTGATGACGAAACATCAGGTAACGAAACTAGAACCGTACTTTTCTCATGATCCGATTTCGATGAAAAATGAAAGCTTCTTTGCGTTAGAAATGGAAACGATCTACAAGTTCGTTCTACCCTTCGAGGACGCCGACAAAAATCGTTACGTAGATATATCTGACATTGTCCAAGCACTCAAGAATATCGAGGGTGTTGAATTTGTTGAGTTACCGGTGTTTCAAGAAGCTCACTTCACCCCCAATGACCCGTACATGACTACCAACCGGATGTGGGGTTTGGATTCGATGCATTGCCGTCAAGCGTGGGATTACCAGCAGGGAAATCGAACAGCATTAGCAGTTACCATCGATACCGGGGTCTGGTGGGAACATCCGGATTTAATTGGTGCAATGTCGGTAAACCCCTTGGAAGATTACAATCACAACGGATACTTCGATCCCGAATACGATAACGATGGTATCGATAATGACGGTAACGGATTTATCGATGATGTTATTGGCTGGGACTTTATGAGTCACAGTGTGAGCGGTCACCCGAGTATGCAGCCAGCCCCCGGTGAAGATTATTCTCCCCGCGACAATTGGCCTACTGATTTTCACGGTCATGGTACCCATGTTTGCGGTACCTTGGCGGCAAGATCCAATAACGCCACCGGAATTCCCTCTGCCGGTTTTAACGTTAAAACGATGGCGGTGCGGGCAGGATTTGGGTATCTCAAAAGTACTGGTGGTTTTGCGGGTGGGGGCTATGACGACGACTTTGCTGCGGCGATCCAATACTCGGTGAATTGCGGTGCAAGAATTATAAGCATTAGTTACGGAGGAACTGGCTCGTCGAGTGCTTATCAAACTGCAGTCAATTATGCCCGTAGAAACAATTGTTTGGTGTTTGCGTCGGCTGGCAATGAAAATAGATCTACATTAACCTATCCCGCTGCGTGTAACGGTGTGGTAGCAGTTGCGGCTTTACAAACCCAACACCGTCGAGCCGATTTTTCTAATTACGGCACTTGGGTCGATATCGCAGCACCAGGTGTTAGCATCTGGTCAACATTGCTAACAAACGCCTACAACACCGGGCCCTATTCGTCTAAGGACGGCACATCGATGGCGTGCCCTAATGTTGCGTCGGTTGCGGCATTGGTTTTAGCTCACCGGCCCACCTTAACGGACGATGAATTAGAACAGGTCTTGTATTCTACTGCGACCAACATCGCATCGTTTAATCATGCAAGCTTTAACGGACTATTAGGTCGCGGCTGTGTCGATGCCGCAAGGGCTCTCACTGCAATAGCACCCGTGACCGTGACCTATCCAAATGGTGGCGAGCATTTCTATGGAAACGATATTTGGCCAATTCGGTTTGTTACGAATGGGATAGCCAATGTTAATATTCATCTTGACCGGGATTTCCCGTCAGGTTCTTGGGAACAAATCGCCGCTAATATCCCAGCATCTTCCAACACATTTGATTGGACTGTTACCTACCCGGTTACAAACAATGCCCGGATTCGGGTGGTGAATTCAGCAAATCCTGCACAAGGTGACACGAGCGGAGCCGATTTTTACATCGAAGCAACCAGTTACCTTCCCTACTATCAACATTTCAGCACAACCACCTTTCCTCCGGCGGGATGGTCGCAAAACTCAACCAATATCCACCAAAGATGGCAGCGCTCTACGCATGCAAATGCAAATGATGGCGTTGCACAGATGTATTTTGGGACATCCGGTGAAATCAATGATCGCTATTTCCTTTGGTCGAGTCCTTTTTCAACCATGAGTCGGGTCGGGGCAACGCTCGAATTTGATTGGTGCTATAATCCAGGTGCTATTGCCGCATACGATACGTTAGTCATCGGCTATTCGCTCGATGGTGGCGAGACCTTTAATGAGTTGTTGGCAAAGACCCGCAATGGTACAGGTGAAAACGCGTTGGTTGCCGGTACCGGCGGTTCAGCCCAAACCCCCGCGGCTTCGAATTGGGGGCATTGCCGGATAAGCTTGCCGAGTGAGGCGATGAACCATGCCGCAGTTCGGGTTGGCTTTGCCGCCGTACGCAATCATGGCATCGCTCCCAATGGACCTGACATCTACCTTGACAATGTTTCGATAATTCAAACGATCCTACCGGTTGCGCCGACCAATGGCTCCGCCTGGACGATGTCTTCCAGTGTAATTCGAGTGAGTTGGACTGATGTCGCTACCGACGAAACGGGTTACAAGATTTTCTATTCGATCACCGGCGAAGAGGATTATGAATTGTGTGCGGAAACGTCCGCAAATACGACATCGTTCGACATCGGCAGTTTACGTTCTAATACTCGATACTACTTCCGGATTTATAGTGTCCGCGATGGTTATGCTTCTAATAGTTTTGCCTCCTGCAATGATCGCACATTCATGATCCAGCCGTTAGCACCGACAGTTGGGAACATTACTCAAACGACCGTGGATGTGACGACGCGGAGTGAAGAGGCAATCGGAAACCCATCGAATGGGACTTATGTATTACAAGCATATTTCCCAGCCGAAGGAAGCTATCAATACGTTCAAGAGGATGGAACGCTCGGTGCAACTCCGTTTGTCTCGGCACCGCGAACAATAACGGTTAAGTGGTTTTTGCCCGGTACATCGTTAGTGTTTTATTCGATTCCTTGGTCAACCGACCCGCTTATAAACAATCAATGGGGTGTCATTTCCCAACAAGCAGCAACGGAAATTCGTCCGAATAATACCTTGCCTTATACACTGGGATTCGATGAAATGATATTCCCACCAACGGATTGTCAGGTGATGGGATTCGATGCCGGTTTGACTTGGGTGAGTCATACGCTGCCGGATGATAACCGTAGTATGAAGATCGAGTGTTACAATTATCAAGCAGTCGGAGAAGTCGATTACTTCCTATCGCCATATTTCAATACCAGTGGCGCAACTACTGCACACTTGACTTTCGATTGGAGCTATACCCCTTATCCGGGTTATGTCGATACGTTGGTGGTTGGGTACGTTCTCGGTTCCGTAGGGAATATGGTTCCCATGGCAACCATGTACTCCAACGGTACTGGATGGGAAGCACTCGCGGCAGGCACTGGTGGTTCTTCCAACGCTCCGGCGACTTGGGGAACTTGGGGACATGCTGACATTCTGCTGCCAGCAGGTGCAATAAATCAAGCACCGCTTCGTTTCGCGTTCAAGATGATCAATGGATGGGGTGCTAATCTCTATATCGATAATATTCAAATCGAAGGAATCACACCGCCGATGGCGCCTTCGAGTGGATACATCGATGAGCGAACGGATACCAGCTATCGCCTCCATTGGACTGATAACGCCAACAACGAATGGGGTTTCTTTGGTATGGTTTCCGGTAACGGTGTTAACTATGAGTTATTGGGAACCGTTGGACCCGATGTCACCGATTTTCTGTTTACGAACCTGACGCCCAATACCCTCACGTACCTGCGGGTTTATGCATTTAATGCGGCGGGGATTAGTTCAGAGTACACGGAAGTCGAGGCTTGGACCGCTTGTGCGGCACCGCAACCACCAGAGCGGTTCGCCGAGGGAACAAACTTTTGTTCGTTTACAATTCGGAGTTCCGTAGTACCGAGTCCCGATACAACCCGTTACTCAGTGTTTGAGTTTACTACCGGGATGTATCTTCAACCGGATGGAACGCTTGGAATAGCTGAGGTAAAGCAAACCCTTTCACAGTGGGGTCCCTTTATTGAAGTCAATGGATTAGAATCGTCGAATGATTATTGGTTTGCCACCACCGCTTGGACAGGACCGGAGTATTCGATTCCTTCAAATCCGTCAAGCACATTGGATGTTTATACGTACATGGTGTTGCCATATACGGAAACATTCAGCCGGACCGACGCATTGGATCGGGGATGGCGTATCGAAAACGAGGATTTTACTCCCACAACTTGGCGACGATATGACGGTTCAAACTCAAACGATGGCTGTGCGCAAATGCCGTTCATCGAATCGTTTGCCAACGGTTCCGCTGACATCCTTTGGACGCCGCCGATTTACACAGTTGGTTGTCCGACGTTAACGCTCTCATTCGATTGGTCCTATGTTGCATTAATTGGAAATGACGATACCCTCAAAATCTGTTATGTGATAAATGACGGATTCCGCTCGGAAGCGATTTGGCAACGCTACGCATCTGGCGGCAACCAGCAGACCACCCTGATCGCAGGCGTTGGCGGGTCGGTTACTTATCCCGGTATCGGCGGGATGTGGGGTCACGCGGAAATCGAAGTCCCAGCGGAAGTATTGGGGCAAGTGAAAGTCAGTATCGGATTCTGTGGTGTTAATGGCGGCGGAAGTAATCTATTCGTCGATAATGTGAACATCACGGGTTGGCCGACCGCGCCAGCAGCACCGGAAATTCTTGGCGCATCGTTTAGCAACAACTGGTTCACCCTGTCTTGGGCGCCGGTGCAGGAAAATATTACATACTACAAGATATACCGTAGTTTGGATCCGTACTTTACACCATCACCGGAAAACTTCCGTGCACAAGTGCATATCGCCTACACCGAATGGACCGATACGGGCGTTGCCGGTCAGTACTACTATCGGGTAACGGCATTCAATGGGGCATCGACCGATGAAGTCGATGTACCCGTTCGGATGAATTTACCGCCGCCGCCATCGACGAAACAGTAGCACATTGTAGATTGTTTAATGAACTCGACCAAATGATAAAATGCCCGTTGCAAAACGGGCATTTTCACAAATTGCGTTTACTGTGAATTACAAGATCACGATCCGGCTAAGCAGATACACTGCGGTCGAGCTGCTGCTGGTGCGAACAATTAAACGGTTTTCACCGGCTTGCAACCAGTTGCCGATGCGCCACTCGTCAAAGCCCGGGGGGTCCTCCCGATCAAGATTACGCGTCGGTGTAACATCGCCTGCAACAGTTTTCCCGTTTAATTCAACCGAAATTCGGGTTTTACCGCTGACAGTGAAGGGATAGGAACGATTGGTCGCATAACCGAACAGTCGCAGCTTAAGGTTATTCTTATCGATGCCATCCGGTAGAACGAAGCGAAGCTCAATCGCATCGGAACCGGCAGGGTTGCGGTTCTGATAGCCATATCCCAACTCCCACGACCAGAAGTTCACATCTTTGAAATATTTCTTTTGTGGACCATTCGCATTGTCAGTAGTGAAATTCCCATCGGCATAAACACCGTAAAGAATTGATGCGTCGCCGCTTCTCACGCCGCCTTGATTGTCAATAGAAACCACTAAGGACAATAACGGTTCGTAGGTTCCCACGATTGTTGCAACCGAATTACCAGAAGTTATCGAGACATGTACCGGAGCCGGGGTGCGATATCCTTCCACAGCGCCAAACGAGAGGGTGTACTCACCATACGCGAGCGGTTCGATCGTGACTTCACCTGTTCCGCGCAAAGAGCCGTCAAGGAACACTTTACCATTGATCGGGCGGGTACTGACGAATGCTCTGCCTTGAGTCGCCTGTGCTTCCGCCACCAACTGAAACAACAGATTTTGCATTGAACTCGCCGTTGCCAGCGAAACAATTTGTTCGCCGTCGATGGCGCGATAGCCGCTTTTCTTTACGACAATCCGATGGATCCCCAGTGGCAATGTTGCAACATGCGGGGTAAGCTTACTGGTCGGTGTGTTGTCGATCCATACTTCAGCGCCGGAGGGATCGCTTTCGATTCGTACCGATGCATATTTCGCATCGATTACACGCGGGTTTTCCTCTGATGACTTTAAGTACTCCTGCTCACCGAGACCTCGCTCCGGTACTGGATTCGTTTGAGGAACGCCACGCTTAAAAACCGAAGGTAAAGCAGCGCGCGGTGCCGGTTGCTGAGCGACGGGTGTCTCAGTCATTGTATTTGGATCGCCCGGGATCAAGCGAAAGGAGGCGAATGATTTCGATTTTCTTTGAACGTCGATTACCAGCGACTCTGGAGAACACACAAAGTGTTGCATGGTTACTTTTATCGTGTATTTGCCAAAGCTGTTGGTGCGAAACTCGTACGGCGTTACCCCGATTTTGATGCCATTGATTTGTACAACGGCACCACGCGGTTCGGATTCGACGATTACCAAAGCTTTTCGGTCACGTAGTACAAATTGGTATAACGCCCACCCGCCAGCTAATGCAAAGACAAATCCGATCAGCAGAACTGCTTTCAGTTGATCGCGGCCACGTTTGATTTCCGGCGCAATGTCCGGATCAGTCCAGAATTCCCAAAACCTCGATCTCATACTGTATGCCTACCCAAGTTGTTCCAGAATGATCCAGAGTTATAAATACCGGTTTATGTACTTCTTTTGGTGTTAATGCGAACACGATGCCCGCCGCGCCGATGAATGCCGCCGCCAATCCAAATCCGCGCATTTTCTCGCCGACCGAGCGTTCATGTGCCGGATCTTCTCCAGCATTCTCCAGTTCATTTGCCCGGTTGAAGTGCGACCGCGATTGAAAAACATTGTACACCCCGAATCCCATCACCACTGCCGAGGGGATTACCCAGTTGGCATAGGGGCGCATCTTCATCGATTTCAGTTTTACTGCCGGAAGACCCGGCGACGTGACCACTGGATTCTTGCCTGGAACCGGCGCGATATCGGGACGAGGAAGCGATGTTCCTTCCGGTTCGATAATCTCCAGCAAATCGCTCCAGATGAAACTCCGAGCGCCAAATTCGCCCCGAGTGAACACCGAGTCCCTCGATTGGAACACCGAATCGGCTTCGAACGGCGAGCCATTAACCGGATAAACAACGTACGGTTTGGCTAAAGACACCGTTACTAAAACCAGCAAAGTTCCAATGGTACGATAGAAAACATTCATAGTGCAAACCTTCGAGAAGGTAATTCGGATGCATCGGAACTGCAACCGGATTGAAGAAAGCATCCTCCGTTTGTGGAGTTACGTTCTACATGTTACTTTTTGTCGAACCAGAAGGAGTAATTTATGGATACCCCCCCACCCGATGCGACACCGGTTGAAGCAATTCAATGGGCATTGCATCATGAAATCGACGCGGAGAAAATCTATTTTCAACTAGCGCAGCAGATGACCAATCCTGCGACACGTAAGATGTTCCTCGAACTTGCCAACGAAGAGGCAAAACACAAACTGTTGTTACAAGCCGAACTCGACCGCTACCTCTACCAGGAGAATTAACATGTCCGACTCCGCAGCGGCTGGGTCCCCGATGACCGTCGATATTGGAATTATCGGAGCGGGACCGGTCGGTTTGTATGCGACGTTTTATGCCGGATTGCGCGGGATGTCAGCAATCGTCTTCGATAGTATGCCACAACCGGGCGGGCAATTGCAAGCGCTGTACCCCAAAAAGAAGATATACGACGTTCCCGGGTTCCCGGCGATTCTTGCCGAAGAGTTGGTGAACAACTTGCACGAGCAATCGGTACGCTACAAGCCCGAAGTGCGGCTGAATACCCGTATCGATACGCTGGTGCCCGCTGGCGAAGGGTTTGCCCTAACAACCGTCCACGGTGATACGCTGCAGGTTCGCAGTGTGTTGATTGCGGCAGGATTGGGCGCGTTTCTGCCCCGCAAACTCGATTTACAGGACGCGCAGAAACTCGAAGAGCGCGGCGTGTATTACGTCGTCCACAACCCCGAACAATTTCACGGGAAGCGTTTATTGATCATTGGCGGTGGCGATAGTGCAATCGATTGGGGTTTGACGCTCGTACCCCATGCTAAAGAGTTGACGCTAATTCATCTGATGAAAAAGTTTCAAGCCCATGAGATGAATGTTAACGAATTATTGAACACCAAAGCGAATGTTCATGTCGAATATCAATTGAAGACGATTCACGGTGACGAACATGTCGAGGCGGCGACCATCGTCAATAATGTCACTGGTGAAGAAAAGACGATTGCGGTCGATGCGATTCTTTGCTTTATCGGATTCCTTACCAATTTAGGACCGATTAAAGAATGGGGATTGGCGATTCGCGGGAATGGCGTCGTAGTTGATTTCGATATGTCGACGAATATCCCAGGAATCTTTGCGGCGGGCGATATCGTTTACCACCCCGGAAAAATCCGCTTGATTTCCACCGGATTCAGCGAAGCGGCGATTGCCGTGAATAATGCGAAACACTACCTCAATCCGAAAGACAAAATTCAGCCGGGCCATTCCTCGAATATGAAGATGGAATAGGTGCTGGGTGTTGGGTATTGGGTGATGGGTGTTGGGTAGCGGCAGGTCTCCAGACCTGTTGATTTTGAGTAAGGGCGAACCTCGTGTTCGCCCTTTTTTTTGATAACGACAATCGATAGTAGGGGCAGACCCTATGTTCGCCCTTTTTTTACAGGTCTGGAGACCTGTCAGTACCCATTTGTCCCGCGACAGGAATGTCGCGGCCACGCATATTTTACCGATCCCCGAATCCCGAATTCCGAACCCCTACAACGTAGGACAGACACTCTTGTCTGTCCATAAAAAAAGAGAGGCGTATACCATACGCCCCTACTTTCCACCACCCATTGCCGATTGCCCAACCCCCATCACCTTACACCCTACACCCTACACCTTTCACCTTAGAAGAACCATCTTCCTAGTCTGTGTGAATTCACCCGATTGCAATCGTACGAAATATGTACCAGTTGCGAGGGTTGTGCCATCGAATTTGATTTGATACGATCCCGGATTCTGATGGAAATTTACGAGGGTTGCCACTTCCCGACCGGTGATATCGAATACCTTTAAATCGACTTTTCCCATTTTCGGAATTGTGTATTCGATGGTAGTGGTCGCATTGAATGGGTTGGGGTAATTGGGGTGAAGGGAGAACTTTCTTAGTAAGTTTGCATTATTGATTTCATTCACAGCAACACAATCGGCAAAACTGAAAATATGAAAACTATTAGCACCATAGACAAAAGCTATTGAATCAGTAAGAGTTAGTTTTCGAATTCCTTGGTTATCCGGGAGTGAATAATACCCTATTTCTCGCATATTTAATGGGCTTGAAGCGTCGATTATCCTTAAGCCACTAGTGCTTGACGCTACGAAAGCTAAGTTACCTGAAAATCGAACATCATAGGCAATTCCCTGAATAGGAAACCTCCCAACAACATTGAGATATGGCACTGACAGATCAAAAACGCTCAAACCCATCATGGTACTTGCAATAAGTTGATTATCCGTTAAAGCAACAGCAAAAAATGGCGAGGTGCTTGCGATACCACTGATTTGGATTAGTTGTCTGTTGACATCATGTACTTCAATACTATAAACGCTGTCACCTACATAAGTATCTCGACAGACTAAACTGATGATACTATCATGTAAAGCAATCGAGCAAGGGCTATTAGTGCTCGTGACGATAGAATTATTCAGGCGGTGATCATTTGATATTACAGTTTTGGTAAGAAAAGCTTCGGTACAGGCAAAGATAGAATTTCCGGACTGCACCATACATCGATAATTCTGACTTCTGGGTTGTATGATTGAATCGATTACGATGGGTGTTAGCCTGTTATGAATATCCAGTGATCTCATAACATTACCGCTACAATAATAGAGGTAATCCCCGTCTATTGCTGAACATGCTATTGAGCTTATTGTATCAAAGGAACTAACTTCAAGCGGTTGAGTGGGGTTTGCGATGTTAAAAATATGGAGCCCTGAGCTCCCGCTAACGTATGCAAAGTCTCCATTTACAGTTACCGACGTAACATTGTATGGGCAGGCTACACTTGATAGTCGTCTCACCCCCAAACTATCCTGCGCGAAGGTAGCGGAGCAGAGAAATAGCGTTGACGTTAGAAGAACGGTAGCAGAAAACATACGGGTGGAACACATGGGTTTACCCTCCCTGAGTTGGCAAGCGAGTTTCTCGTATTAAGAAAGTAGTAACGCATTTTCCCGATTTCAAGCGAAATTCCCTATCTTAGAAAAGAATCCTCACAGAATGTTAACAATTGTTCGCGACCTTTGGTCCGTTGGGTACCGGGGAGTGGTTCCCGACCAAGCGAGTGTTGTCAGTAATGGAAAGCCATGACCAACGAATATGTAATCGAAGTTGCCAATCTTGATTTTTTCTACGGTGCGACCCAAGCGCTGCATACGATCAACTTGCAGCTCGAGCGGAATAAAGTCACTGCGCTCATCGGACCATCCGGGTGCGGTAAATCGACGTTTCTCCGCACTCTGAACCGGATGAACGATTTAATTCTCGGTACCCGACTCACCGGTTCGATTCAAATCGACGGCGTCGATATCTACGCGCCGACCACTGATATTTTCGCCCTTCGCCGCAAAGTCGGCATGGTCTTCCAAAAATCAAATCCGTTCCCGAAATCGATTTTCGATAATGTCGCCTACGGACCTCGTATTCACGGCATCAGCGACCGTACGATTCTTTCTGAAATTGTCGAAACCAGTTTGAAGCAAGCGGCGTTGTGGGAGGAAGTGAAAGACCGCCTCGACCGCAATGCGCTTGGTCTCTCCGGCGGTCAGCAACAACGGTTGTGTATCGCCCGCGCGCTCGCCGTGAAGCCGGAAATTCTCCTGATGGATGAACCGGCATCGGCGCTCGACCCCCAAGCCACCACCCGCATCGAAGATTTAATCGCCGACTTGAGCGAGAAGTACACTATCGTCATCGTTACCCATAACATGCAACAAGCGGCACGGGTCTCCGACTTCACCGCCTTCTTTTACGAAGGGGTTCTCATCGAGTTCGGCGCGACTGACCAACTATTCCAGAATCCGCGCCTGAAAAAAACCGAAGATTACATCCAAGGCAGATTCGGATGATTTTTCTTTTTTTTTGTTTTCCGGTTCAAGGTAAAGTTATGTTGGTTTTAGTTGAACCGGTTTTGAAGTTTATAGGGAGTTCGCAGCAATTTCTACAAAGCTGAGATAACGAGAAATTTCGTGAGGATATAACCGTGCATCATCTTGATCGCGAAATCGAAAAATTGAAGAAGAGCATTCTCGAAGTAGGAACCATTGTCGAGGAGAGTTTGCGGTATGCGATGCAATCACTCTTAACCCGTAGCGCAGAACCAGCAAAACGGGTGATTCATACCGACCCCACAGTGGACATCCGCGAAGTATTGGTCGAAGAAGAGTGCCTGAAAATTCTCGCGCTGTATCAACCGGTCGCGTATCAATTGCGGTTTGTCATTGCAGTATTGAAAATCAATAACGATCTCGAACGAATCGGCGATCTCGCTGTCAATATCGCGCAACGATCACTCGACTTGATGAAGTATCCCCCGTTGGAATATCCCGTCGACTTCAAACGGATGGCGTGGACCGTCGAACAGATGCTGGCAAAAAGTCTCGATGCATTGGTCAATCGCGATTCGACGTTGGCAGTCAAAGTTTGTATGCTCGACGATGAAGTTGACCAGATGCACCGCGACTCCTACCCCACCGTCGCCAAGATCATCACCGAACACCCCGAACAAGCGGAAGCGTTGCTCCATCTGCTATCGGTTTCACGCTACCTCGAACGCTGTGCCGACCAAGTCACAAATATCGCCGAAGATGTGATTTATTTGGTGGAAGGAAGTATCGTCCGGCACAAACACAAACACGAGTCCCCCAATAACGAAGAATAATCTCTGACACGACATTGGTCGGGTCGCATCGTTTTGCACAAACCAATAGGTAAATGTTAAGATTCTGTTAAGATAAATCACCCCCGTCGCTAAGGTATTGAAAAATCCAATACCATTTTGAAAGCGGCGGGTTTTGTTGTAAACTCTTAACGATTTCTTAACACAATTAACCTGAGTGAACCCATGCGACTCGACCGGATTCTACAGGCATTGCTCCCCCACGATGAGCACTTTTTCACCTTCTTCGAAGAGTCAGCCAACACCATCGCTACCGCGTCGGCGTTGCTTTGCAAACTCCCCGGCGCGTTGCCGGGCGAACGCGAGCAGCTTATCGCGAAAATCTCCGAATGCGAACATGCTGGCGACAATATCACCCACCAAGTATTTGAAGAGCTGAACCGGACGTTTGTCACCCCATTCGACCGCGAAGATATTCATATGCTCGCATCGGAATTGGATGACATCCTCGATTACATCGATGGCAGCGCCCGCCGGATTCATCTCTACAAGGTGAATAATTGTCCACCGGCGATGCTCGAATTGATGGAGTGTCTCCATCTATCGGTTATGGAACTCACGCGCGGCATTCCGATGTTGCGCAATTTTTCTAAACCGGAGGCGCTCAAAGCGGTAATCCAAAAGGTGAATGAGTACGAAAATACCGCCGACTCGATTTTCCAACGGGCAATTGCCGATCTCTTCGATAACGAACCGAATGCCATTGAGATCATCAAACTCAAAGAGATTTTCGTTGCGCTCGAAACAGCTACCGACAAATGCGAAGACGTTGCTAACGTTTTCGAAACTTTACTGATTAAGCACGCGTAATCTGGCGCATCATGTTAACCTTAGTCATCTTTATCATCTTTGTCGCGTTAGTCTTCGACTTCCTGAACGGATTCCACGACTCTGCCAATTCGATTGCGACCATCGTTTCCACCCGCGTCTTGACGCCGCGGAAGGCGGTGATGTGGGCGGCATTTTTCAACTTGGTCGCCGCCTTTATGTTCGATGTCCATGTCGCAAAAACGATTGGTAAGGGATTAGTCGAATTATCGGCGGTGAATGAATATGTCGTACTTGCCGGGCTGCTGGGCGCGATTGTTTGGAATCTCCTCACTTGGTGGTTCGGTATCCCTTCCAGTTCGTCTCATGCGCTCATCGGCGGGTATGCTGGCGCGGCAGTCGCGCGGGCCGGGTTTGATGTGGTGCTGTATCACGGTTGGACCAAAACGATCCTATTCATCTTCATCGCACCATTGATGGGGATGGTGATGGGATTTCTCCTGATGGCGATTGTGATGTGGATTATGCGGGGGCGTTCCGTTACAAAATCGAATAATGTGTTCCGGAAATTGCAGTTGGTATCGGCGGCGGCGTATAGCTTGGGACACGGTACTAATGATGCGCAAAAGACGATGGGTATTATTACTACCTTGCTCGTCACTGCCGGATTTCTTGACACCTTTGAAGTACCCTATTGGGTGATTCTTTCATCGCATTTCGCCATCGCAATGGGAACCTTGTTTGGGGGGTGGCGGATTGTGAAAACGATGGGTCAGAAAATTACCAAACTGAAACCGTCGGGCGGCTTCTGTGCTGAAACGGCGGGCGCGATCACACTGCTCGTCACGGCATTCGGCGGAATTGCGGTCAGCACTACCCATACCATTAGTGGCGCAATTATGGGCGTAGGCGCTACCCGGCGCGCATCGGCAGTCCGTTGGGGACTCGCTGGCAACATCATCATCGCTTGGATCCTCACGATACCCGCTTCCGCGCTCGTCGGCGCAATCTCCTACTACATCGTCAGCATCTTCGAATAATTTTTTTACTGGTTGGGTAGGGGCGGACTCCCATGTCCGCCCGAGTAGGTGAACAGACAAGATTGTCTGTCCTACGGTGTAGGGGCGAGATTTATCACGCCCGAAAGTAGGGGCGGACTCCCATGTCCGCCCTTTTTCTGTAGCGCGGACAACCCCGAAGGGCTCACGTTTCGTAATCATGTCTGCGTTTATTGGTGGTTACGGGCTTCCAAGCCCGTCGGTAGGGGCGTATGGCATACGCCCTAACACATTTGGGTACTGGCGATTCTCCAGAATTGCATTTTTTTTATACAGGTCGGGAGACCTGTCAGTACCCATACAAAAAAGAACGGGCTTGGAAGCCCGTAACCACCGAACCCTGCCTGACTTCGCGAGGAGTCCGCCGAACGGCGGACGACGTGGCGATCTCAGCAATGAGTTGGAGGTTAGGCAACCCGCCTTGCGGCTCACCGAAGGCACTCTTGCCTGACAAGATTGGGCGACCCAAAGGGTCTGCCCCTACTCCAAAATTCTATTCTCCCCAAATCCACTTGCTCTGCGAATCGAATTGCTTTACGTTTTACTATCTTTTCCAATTAGATAAATGTTCATTAAAACAAACCACACCCCAATTCACTTCACCTCAATTTTGGAGGCAGAATTATGAAAAATTCAAAAGCTCTTTCCTGTACTATTGTAGTGCTTTTGTTCACTTTGACTGCAAGTCCACTATTCGCGCAAACTCATTCACTTTTGTTTGATGGTGTTAACGATTATGTGGAATGCTTTGACGGTAGTTTACCAATCGGCAATACAGCAAGAACTGTTGAGTGTTGGGTAAAACTTAGATCAGTGCAACATTTCACCTCTCTCGTGTTCTACGGTACAGCGACCAATTCACAACGATTTAATCTATTTAGTTTTAATGGAAATCTCGACTTTGTCGGTCACGACAATGACATGACATCAAATTTCTACATTGCCGATAATATGTGGCATCATGTTTGTGTTACTTACAATGGAACGCAAGTAGTACTGTATGGCGATGGAAATGCTGTCGCAAGTTCAAACAAAAACTTGAACACAGTTGGATCAACTTTGCTGATTGGAAAAAGCACAAATCCCTTTACAGCATACGAATTTCTTGATGGACATATAAGCGAGTTAAAAATCTGGAACACCGCCCGCTCGCAATCCGAAATTCAATCAACAATGTACTCTTCCCTTACTGGTACAGAGCCCGGTTTAGTCGGCTACTGGCGTTTTAATGAGGCTGCTGGCACTACCGCATACAACGATGTTCCCGGTGGTGCAAATGGTACGATCTACGGAGCATCTTGGAGTACAGATATTCCCCATGTTGTTGCACTTGTTAGTCCTAACGGAGGAGAATCTTTCCGAATTGGAACACAAGACACCATCCGGTGGTCAAGTGTCGGATTCACAGGTAATGTGAATATCGAACTGAATCGCAATTATCCAACTGGGGCATGGGAAACATTGTTTGCTGATACTCCAAATGATGGGCAAGAATTGTGGACTGTCACTGGACCACCTACTCCAACTGCTCGGATTCGAGTTACTTCTTTAACAAATCCCGCAGTAAGTGACACATCAAGCGCGGGGTTTCGAGTTTTCCAATCGAGTGCGCCTTTTGTAAAATCTCTATCTTTTGATGGTGTAAATGATTCTGCAAGTGTATCAAACAACAACTTGCCAATGGGAAATTCACAACGAACAGTTGAGTGTTGGTTTAAAACCAATCAAATTGATACTATTGCGCCTGTTTTATGGGTTTGGGGATCACTTGCATTTGAGCGCAGTGCATTTGGTCTACACTTACAAAATGGAACACTCAACTTCTTTGGAAATCTTTCTGGGGATGTTAGAACCGATCATTTCGTGGCAGATGATTGTTGGCATCATGTTGCAGTTGTATATGACGGAGAACTATTAAAAATAATTGCTGATGGTGAAGAGCTAACCACAGCTAATAGGGATTTGAATACATTAACTACAACTTCGTCAGATCTAAAAATTGGGAAAATGCTCCCAGGTACCGCGTTACCTTATTACTTTCGAGGAAATCTTAGCGAGTTAAAAATCTGGAATACCGCCCGTTCCCAATCCGAAATTCAATCAACAATGTACTCATCCCTTACTGGTACAGAGCCCAGCTTAGTCGGCTACTGGCGTTTCAATGAAGGTGCAGGAACTACTGCATATAACGATGTACCGAATGGTGCTAACGGCACGATCTACGGTGCGACATGGAGTGCCGATGTACCGCAATTCGTGAGAGTGACTCGTCCCAATGGTAATGAAATATTCCGGGCGGGAACGGTTGATACTTTGCGTTGGATTGGCTTCAATACCGGTGCGATGCGGATTGATTTGAAACGTACATATCCAACTGGGAGTTGGGTGACGTTGTTTGATTCCGTTGCCAATACCGGATTTGTTCCGTGGTTGGTGACTGGTGAAACATCCACTGCAACCCGCATTCGGATAACGACGCTTGCCGAACCAATTCTTTCCGACACTTCCGATGCCAACTTCACAATCCAATATCCCGAACCGGCAGCGCCGGGCAATCTTGCTATCACGACTATTGGTGAAAATGCGAATCTCACATGGGCACGGGTCGATACCAATATCTATGGGCAAGCAATCACGGTGGAACGTTATATCGTGTTCTTCCGGGCACAGGAGAGTTACGGTTGGAATTTCCTCGCGGGAACGTTTGGTGCTAATGCAACTTCCTACACCCATGCTTTGGTCGTGACCCATTCCCCGGCGATGTATTATGAGGTGCGGGCATGGATCGGCGATAGTGATACGTTTGACCGGATAGTGCGGGAATTTTCCATTGGTACACCGGAAGAGGTGGTATTGCAGCGATTAGGTGGGCAAGTATCACGACCCATAGTGAAGAAAGTAGAGTAGGGATTGAATTTTTTTTGTGGTGGTTACGGGCTTCCAAGCCCGTCCGTAGGGGCTGACCCTCTGGGTCGCCCATGTAGGTGGACAGACTTTTCTGTGGTCTGTCCTACGGTGTGGTGGTACAGGATTCCAATCCTGTCTTCGCTGTTTCTGTTCCAATCATACAGGTCTGGAGACCTGTAACCACCATAAAAAAGGGCGAACACAAGGTTCGCCCCTACCCAACACCCATCACCCAGCACTTATTTGGGTACTGGCGATTCTCCAGAATTGCATTTTTTTTATACAGGTCGGGAGACCTGTCAGTACCCCTACAAAATAACGGGCTTGGAAGCCCGCAACCACCAAAAGTCAAATCTGTTACAGGCGAGGACGCCTGTCTCTACTATTGTCGGGCGGACGTGGAAGTCCGCCGCTACCCCCACAAAAACACCAACTCTACAAATCTCCCTACATTGCCGGGGCGATTCACGTACCACTCTTTTTGTGACTGGATGTTTCAAGTACAACCCTCCGATAGGAAATGAATCATGACCCGAGTTGGCTCCTATACCATCGAAATACTGGATACCGGCACCTTTGCCCTTGATGGCGGTGCGATGTTCGGCGTGGTCCCGAAGGTAATGTGGCAGAATAAAATCGCCGCCGATGAGATGAACCGGATACCACTCGCGTTACGCGCGATGCTAATTCGCGGCGGCGGGAAGACGATTCTGGTCGATACCGGTATCGGAGAGAAATGGTCGCCGAAACTGCTCGACCTCTATCATATCGAACAAACCATGCACCCGTTGGTAACCGCATTAGCCGCGAAGAATATTAGGCCGGAAGAGGTGACGGATATTATTACAACCCATCTTCATTTCGATCATGTCGGTGGCGCGACGATGTACGACGCGAATCGGAAACTCATCCCTACGCTACCTAATGCAACGCTCCACGTACAACGGACAAATTGGGAACACGCTATCGATCCTAATGAAAAAGATCGCGCGAGCTACCTCCCGGAAAATTTTCTACCCATCAAAGAGGCGGGACTACTTCATCTCGTCGATGGGGAAACCGAGATCCTCCCGGGAATTTTCGTGACGGTGTCGAATGGACACACCATCGGACAACAGACGGTACGGGTCGGTGAAGGGAATGATGCGGTGTGGTACTGCGGTGACTTGATTCCCACCAGCGCACACTTGCCAATTCCGTGGGTGATGGGGTATGACCTGTTCCCGATGCAAACAATTGATGAGAAAAAAGTGTTACTTCCGATTGCGGCAAAAGAAGGTTGGCGACTCTTTTTCGAGCATGATCCGCATACAAGCTCCTGTACTATCGCTTGGACGGACAAGGGTCCCCAAATTGCCGAACGCGATGTCGTAGAGTGAGATGCAGTTCTGCGGGCACCGATACTACTTAAACGGAATGGAAAACAAAAAAACGGTCACCGCTGTGCGATGACCGTTACGTGAGCCGCCAGGGACTCGAACCCCGAACCGACAGATTAAGAGTCTGCTGCTCTACCAATTGAGCTAGCGGCCCATGTCCAAATAGTTGAGCGAGCTAAAAGTAACGGAAAATTAACCCCGAGTCAAGCCGGGCTTTTTCAGCGGCTTTCCCGTAGCAACTTCTACGAAAATACCAGTCCATCGCTGGCAGTTTAGTTCAACCACAAACTGACCTGACGATGGTCAATACGCTTTCACAAACAGCTTCACCAGCCGCCAGGTTATCCCATCGTACAAAAAGTAGTAATCTTCGTAGATACAACTCTCATACCCTTCAATCAGGTACCGAGATGTATCTTCCGACACCTCCACCGTCACTGATATCTGCTCAGCAAAGCCAAAATTACCATCGGTATTGAGTCGAAGCGGGAAACTCTCGCGTTCCATCTCAATGCTGTAGGTCGAATCGCCATCGGTCCATTCGTAATGGAACGGAAACTCGACATGGTCGAGTTGATACTTCTCTTCGGCGTAAAACTTTCGGGCGAATCGGGCAAATTTATCTTCGAGTGAGCGCATCTTCTTCTCACTCGCAGACGATGCGAATACGAGCAGAAGGAGTATCAAAAGGATGCGAAGGGGGTTGCGCATAATACCGAAAATGTACAGGAAGGTAATACCGGATGCAACAGCAGGGGCGTTATAAAACACCCCTGCAAAGTCAGCAAAAACTACCGAGTAACGCGCACCATTTCCAGGAATACATAGTGTCGGGTATATGCGCCGAAACAACCAAGACCGCCATGGACATTGCTTTCCGGGCGTTCGGTGCCATCCGAGTTCCACGTCGAGAACAAGTAACGGTAGTATTCGTAGGATACTGCCATTGCATCGAGCCGGTGTGGTCCCGAGAACGTGAAGAATCCCCAAAACAGCGAAAGCGAACGTTGATAGTCGGTAACAAACATCATCCCCGCCCGCTCATTCCGTTGTTCTTCGGTCAATTCGTCGTCGGGATCGTTGGGATCCCAATCGGGATCGAGTGGAATCAAACTATCCGGTGCAACCAGACACATTTGTCCGAACAAATAACCGCCGCGCGGCCGCGAGTTGTAATTGATATTCCGCCACGCATCGCTCCAACTGATGTCGACTAAATTCATCTCCCGATTGTAACGTGGGTACTGTATCGGTAAATGCAGCGAATCGGCAGGTCTGACATCGGTTACTGCCTGCAGTGCCGGATCGGAAAAATACAGGTCAAATGTATCAGGTGTCATTGTCTCGGCGGTGAGTTCGAGTACTCCTGATTTTATAGCTATTAATCGATACCACGTGAGCGGTTGAACAAGTTGGGTACTATTGGTGACATAAGCGCCAGCCCGTCCCGCTTTGTCGGTATAGCGAACCACTTTTCCTGCGCTATCGATGACGGTACCGTAGTCGTCCCGCAACGGATAAATCTGAATCTCGGCGCCTGTGATACCATTTGCTTCCGGGCTGTACACACCACCAATGTTTTTATCGACCCATTCCAGTTTGATTTCGTTGAATAATTCGCCCGTCGACAAGTATGCATGCAGCATTGGTTCGGGCGTATAGTCCGACACTTCCGTCGGTTGGTTCTCGCAACCGATAGCGGCAAACAGAAAGAGGAGTGGTAGTAAGAACCGGGTGTACTTTATATATATCGTTTTCATGATGTTCCTCGAATCCGGTTAAAATTTCACTTCGTATGCGACCATTGGCAGGATGGGAAGCAACTTCACATCCGTAACCTCGACCGGATTTTCATCGGTGTTGTAGTCGCGATAATAAATCGCCCGGCGACTATACACATTGTAGATACTGATATTCAGAATAGCCGGTAGACCGAAGAACTGGTGTTTGTAATTCGCACTCAGATCCAATCGGTGATCGGCGGGGAAGCGATAATTATTCTCAGCGCCGAACAACATTCGGCGATTTTCCGAATTAAAGAAGTTGCTCGGATATTCCGGGATGTGGTACGTGTAGGTTCCCAATGCGCGGGTGTAGCCTTGTCCGGTGTTGTATTTCCATTGTCCGGAGATTTCCCAGCGGTCGTTGATTTCGTAGGTGCTGACAACAACAAAGTCGTGGCGGCGATCCCACCGCGGGTAATACCAATTCCCAAAATTGATATAGGTATCGGGAAACTTTCTTCGCGTCCACGATAACGAGTATCCGATCCAACCACTCATCCTGCCCGACTTCTTGCGTACCATTAGCTCTGCGCCGTAGGCGTTGCTC
>JAOTSC010000046.1 GCA_030247525.1 bacterium
ATCTGACTGTCTTTAGCATTCTCCGGACTAAAATCTGGATTGATCGGTTTCTGGGCAAACACGTGAAACTGAAAGCCACTTTCGGCAGCGACTTTCTTTGCTGCTTCCATGCCGGCATTTCCTTCATCGCCACCCATTGGAACGATGTGGGCTTTGAACTGCTCGGCAAGCTCAGCAAAACCGGCAGCCTGTCCAATTAAAAGCGATTCCGCGGTCTGATATAAACGATTCCAGATTATTGCTAATGCTGCAATCATCAGAACACCAACGATGATGGACGTGATGATGATTAGCTTATAACTAATGCGAGTAGAGAGCAACATCGAACCCCCCCAAAGGTTTGTTGTTCATTAGAAAAGATGTCGTGAGTAGTGAGGAGACTTATATCAAAAAGAGTCAAAAATGCAACCAACGAAAAGAAATGACAACTTTAGCGTGATGCACTACATAGCAAAATACAAATCATGACTCGTTTGTACATGCAGCCGTGTGAAATAAAACTCAATGTTGTGTGACAGAAAACACATTGCTTGTCTTGCAAATTGGATCAAAACATCACGTATGATGATGTGATTAGCTGTTTTTTTGCAATTCTGTAAACGTTATTAACGTGTTTACACCTCCCAAACTCCGCCGCCAATAAATTCACGGATGACGCTATGTAAGGGAATCGCCCGATGGTCGATTGGGCGCACTAAATCCAGCAGCATCCGAATCCGCCCGGCATGTTCCGCAGCTACTCCTTTCACTTCGGCTAACGAGAGCAGCGTATGAACTCGATTTCGTAAGCAGGCGATTTCATACACCAGTGCCGAGTTAAACAAAAGGTCGGCGTTATCCTGAAACGGAAAAATCCAATGGTCTTCCCCTTTCCGAACACTATCCCAGCGACTTAACGTTGCCGTCGGCGAATGTCCGCGGGTGCGGTAATCGCGCACCATCCGCCGCAGCAGCCGGATGTCGGAAGTTGGTATCCGCGAATGGCGGTCGACGTTTAGATTCGTTAATGCCGAAACAAAAATGCGTGTGAGTTGTTGCGAATCGATTTCCGGCAATAGGTTGGGGTTTAGTCCATGGATTCCCTCGAGGATTAGCACCTCGTTGGCATGAAGTTGCACTGTTTTCCCGGTGCGTTTCGATGTACCGGAAATGAAATCGAATTTTGGTAATACAATCGATTCGCCCCGTAATAGTTTTGCAATATCCTTGCTAAGGGTTTCCCGATCGAGACATTCGAAATGTTCAAAATCGTAGTTACCGAATTCATCTTTCGGACAAATGTCGCGATCTTTGAAATAATCGTCCATCGGAATCGGCAGCGAATGAATCGCCATTGCCCGTAACTGGATCATGAGCCGTCGCGAGAACGTCGTTTTCCCCGATGAGGAGGGACCGGCAATCAATACAACCCGGCGATTCGGCAAGCCATTGGTAACTGCCCGGGCAATGTCGGTGAGATATTGCTCGTGCAAGGTCTCGGCAGTTAGAATTAAACCGATGGGGTCGTTCGCGATTTGGATATTCAATGTTCCTAAATCGTACACCCGGGTTTTCACACCCCAGTCGTTCGCTTGCACCAATGCTTGAAACAATTTCTCCGATGGCGCGAACGGAGTATAGCGGGCGAGGTTGTTACGGTCCGGCAGCCGGATAACGAATCCGTTTTTGTATTTCTCGATGGCGAAACCGGAGACTCCGGCGATTTCACACACCGGCTCATCAGGCAGCCATACCAACGTTCCGGCAAGACTCCAGAACCGAACAGAATCAGTGCTATTCTGTTCCAACAATCGTGCGGTACCAGGCCATTCCTGTTCCTGAAGCAATTTCATCGCGGCTGCAAACGGAAGGGTCACCGATTCGATGGACTCCCCCGATTCGACAATACGCTTCATTTCGCTTGCTAAACGGTCGAGGTCCAAGTCACCACGCTCAACGCTGTTGAGTTCGGTGATAAGCCCGGTGCAGTACAATCCACCGGCAAACCGGTGATGAACGACGATGTCATGATGGGGTGCGATTCGTTGTGCTGCCGCCAGCATTACAACGGTTAGAGTATGTTCTTGCCGGTAGAATCGGTTGTAGGTCGATAACGTGTTTTCGGGGTAAATCATTTCCATTTGTTGTTCCAAGGGATAAAACAGGATTTTTAAGTTACGAAACCATTGGCTATATTTTCTACAACTTATATCCATTGCGCCACATTTTGTCACCGACGCTACGTATCATTTTTCTATCGAAACGGAGAAAACGATGCCATCAAAAGAATATTCCAAGTTAGTCGAGAAGTTTCAAGCCATCTTCGACGTTGCCAGTGCCAGTGGGATCCTTGGCTGGGATCAACAAGTCAATTTACCCGAGAAGGGGAACGAACAGCGCGCTCGCCAGTTAGAACGCCTTGCCGGGATACAACATCACATGACGGTCGATCCCGAGTTAAGCGACCTGTTTGCATTGATCGATGCGAAATCGGGCGACCTGACTTCTGACGAGTTACAGAATGTCAAGCAGTTGAAGCGCGGTTGGGAAATTTCGATGAAACTCCCACAGGAGTTGGTCGAGGAGATGACCCGCGAAAGTTCGCTCGCCCATGAGATATGGGTGAAAGCGCGGGCGGCAAAAGACTTTTCACTGTTTGCCCCGACGCTCGAGAAACTTATCGCCTTGAGCAAAAAGCAAGCGCAGATTCTCGCCAAACCGGGACAGTCGCTATATGATGTACTCATCGACACTAACTACGAACAAGGTGCGACTGAAGCGTATTACCGCACAATCCTTGGTGGCGTGAAAGAAAACGTCGTCGGGCTGCTAAAGCGGATCGTCGATTCCGGGAAAGCGGTCGATCAATCGTTCCTCACGAAGCAAGATTATAGCGAGAAAGTGCAGAAGCGATTAGGTACGGCGATTGTCACCGATCTCGGATTCGATTGGACGATGGGACGGCTCGATACCGCGGTGCATCCCTTCTGCAGCGGTTCGTTCGGCGATGTTCGCATCACCACGCGCTACCTAAAGAATTGGCCGACCGGTTCGTTGTTTGGCATTATACACGAAGCGGGACACGGGATGTATGAACAGGGTCTGCCGGAAAGCCAGTTTGGCTTACCACTCGGGAATGCTGTCAGCATGGCGGTACACGAGTCGCAATCGCGGTTCTGGGAAAACATCGTCTGCCGCAGTAAACCGTTCTGGCGCGGACAGTGGCGGCGGTTGCGCGACTTCTATCCGAGTCAGCTTGCCGATGTCAATTTCGAGCAGTGGTATGCCGCAATCAATAAAGTGGAACCGAGTTTGATTCGCGTCGAAGCCGATGAAGGCACTTACGATTTACATATTTTGATGCGATTTGAAATGGAAGCCGATCTCTTCGCAGGGCGGTTGTCGGTTTCGGATATCCCGAAGGCTTGGAACAAGAAAGTGTACGATTACCTCGGCATCGATGTGAAAAACGATGGTGAAGGGTGTTTGCAGGATGTCCACTGGTCATCGGCGCTGTTTGGATATTTCCCGAGTTACTCGCTGGGCAACATCATTGCCGGTCAACTTTGGGCAGCGATGCGGCGGGCGAATCCGAAAATCGAACAGGAAATCGAAGCGGGCAATTTCAAGAATGTACTCGGATGGTTGAGGGAAAACGTCCACCAACACGGACAACGGTATCTACGCGATGAATTGGTCGAACGGGCAACCGGGAAACCGCTCACTGCCGATGATTACGTTGCCTATCTTGAAACCAAGTTTGGCGAAATCTATAACGTGTAACACATTTATGGATAGGGACAGGCGTTTTCGCCTGTAAAAACGAGAGGGCGAACACAAGGTTCGCCCTCACTCATGTAACAGAACGGGCGGTTGCCTGTCGCCCCAACAATGCTATTCTGCGGCGGATGGGCTCCCGTCGCGGCGAGTGTCGCCGACGCCGACTTTACTGCCATCGGATTGAAAGAGAATCGCTTGCGCGCCGCCAAAGTAGTTGTCGCCCGGTTCCCGCGCCTTAAGTTTCCACCCTTTTTTCTCGATGGCTGCTATTGTCGCTGCCGGGAAGCGGGGTTCGTACTCGAAGTTCTTCCCATTCGGCATAAAGCGTGGGGCATCCATCGCTTGGTTAAGCGGCATCCCAAAATCGATTAAATCGACCAGTAGTTGTACCATCACTGCCGGAATCCGTGGACCACCCGGCGTTCCAGCAACCAAGAACGGTTTGCCATCCTTCAACACGATGAGAGGTGCCATCCAACTACTCGGACGTTTTCCCGGAGCAATCGAATTGCGTCGTCCCGGCCGCCAATCGTAATCAGCACAATGATTGTTTAATAGCACACCGGTAGCCGGATTGAATACTTTCGAGCCGAAGAAATAGTTTATCGATTGAGTAACCGATAACAGATTCCCCTCGTCGTCAGCAACCACCAAGTGCGTAGTATTACCATGACTGGTGGCGGTATCGTATGGCGCAGCGCGTTCCCGGGTCGAGTCTTGCGGAATTCGCGCCCACGCCGATTTAACGTAATTGTCGCCAAGAATGCTGTCAGTACGTACTGTCACGTAATCGGGATCGCCGCCCCAAACATACCCATCGGTCATTCCCTGCCGAATCGCTTCAGCAACGGTATGTAATAATTCCGGTGACTGCCAGCCCAACTTTTGAATATCGGTTTGTTCGAGCATCCGCATCGCTAACGCAACGGCAACACCACCCGCTGACGGCATTGGCAACGTGTAAATGTCATAGCCGCGATAACGAATATGAAGCGGTTTCCGTTCAATGGGTCGAAATTGTTCCATATCATCGAGTGATAATGCTCCTCCCGCTTTTTGTACGGTCGCAACGATACTCGACGAAAACGGTGGGGAGCTCAACGCGGCGAATGAATTCATTTTCGCTAACTCCCGATAGGTTTCCGCCAACGCTTTGAATTGAATTTTCCCGTGGGGAACTACTTTCAGGTCATCGTCACGAGAAAAGTACAATGAAGCAAGTGTTTCGTTCTCGGATAAGTCTTCATGTTCGAGAATCATCGTTTTTTGTTTGGCGCTGGTGGGATACCCGCTATCCGCTAAGACGATTGCCGGTTGTAACAAGTCGGTAACTGAACGGTTTGCATACTTCTCCCATACTCGTTGCCACCCTTTTGGAGCGCCGGGCACTAATACTGCGCTGCCGCCTGTCTGCAACCGGAGGCGGAATGTATCGGTCGGTTGATAGAAGGTGTCGGCTACCACCCCACGCGGGGCAGTCTCCCGATAATCGACCAAACCGACAGTTTTCGCTTTTGCATCGTAGTATAGAGCAAAGCCGCCGCCGCCTAATCCACTGGCATGAGGTTCGACAACGGACAATGCCGCCATCCCGGCAAGTCCCGCCGAAGCAGCATTACCGCCGCTTTTCAATATCTTGGCGGCAACTTGCGATGCCAATGGATGCGCTGTAACCGCTAATCCCTTGGTTGTTGTCAAGGGAACGGTCGGTACAAACGGTTTTTCGATTTTCGGTTTGGAGGGTTGCTTCTGCTCAATTACTTTTTTAGGTGCGCAACCGATCAACAGCAGTCCGACGATGAGTAGGACAGTTGTAAGTACAGAAATGAGATGAGTATTCAAAGTTTTCACAGGTTCCTCAGCTTGCTGATTGGACTCGTTTGGGCTACGCTCGCTTTGGCGCGCGAGCCGAACGTGTTGTATTCGCCGGAACAATTGCAATTGCGGATGAAAGCAGCGGCAGAGGAAATGTCCGATGCGTTAAGGCTTTCCCGTGCTGCTCATATTCGTCGGGTGGGCACTATCGATAGCGATATCGACCCGAACTATACCGGACTCATTGGACCCGACGATACGCCGATTGTGTCTACCCTGGGGCAACTATCCGCGAAACGAACCGCCTGCGTGCCTGATTTTGCCGCACTTATAACCCGCTGGTTGTATGAAGCAGGTGTACAGCCGGGCGACCGCATTGCGATAATCATGACCGGTAGTTTTCCCGGCTTTAATATAGCGTCGATTTGCGCAGCTCGTGCAATCGAAGCGGTACCGGTCGTCCAACTTTCCCTGGGCGCATCAGAGTGGGGAATGACCGAACCGAATTTCACAATGCTCGATTTATACGAGGAATTACGGCAAAAGATTCACGGTTGGCCGGAGTTGGAATTGGTTACTTATGGCGGCGGGGGCGACCGGGCGTTGGGGATGTCGCCGGGGGGAAAAAAAGCGCTCGACCGGGCGATGCAGCGTAACTTCCAAAAGCCGCTGGTCACGAAGTCGCTACATGCACAGATTCAACAACGGATCGCCCTCCTCGACGAGGCTGGTCCCTATCGCGCTATTATTTTTATTGGTGGTAATATCGCTGCATTGGGCACGGAAGAAACCAAAGAGGTTGGCGCCGGATTACTGCCGCGCGACACGAAGCTCAATCACAAAAAGCAAAGTATGATGGGTGAGTACTTGCACCGGGGAACACCGGTGATCTACCTCCATTGGACGGAACATCTCGCCTACAAGTGGGATATTCCCTTCGATCCGGAACCGTTACCGGAACCGGGTTCGATCCGGAAGATTTACGCAATTCAATAAACAGCTAAACAAAGCGATGTATACCGCGAAAGACTGGTTTTCACCTTCTTTACAGACATTCGCTCATGAATCTTTGCAATGTGAATAATCTCCTAACTGGATCACTGTAATTTGAAAACGATTTTATTGCTTTCTTAGAATTCGCATGTGAGCATATAGCAGGAATCATCCATGTCAATCTATCAGCATAAACAAATCTGCACGATAACGCTCAAACTAAGTTTATTATTAATCATTGCTTCTTCCACAGCATTCGCGGCTAAGAATGTGATAGTTATGATCGCGGATGGTTGGGGCTTCAATACGGTGTTAGCGTCCAACTACTACAACGGCGTAACATCACAATCCTACCAGAAATTTCCTGTCACACTGGCAATGTCGCATTACTCAGCCGGTACGATGAAAAAGTTATATGCGGAAGAGGAACCACCAAATCAACAAGTGTATAACCCAAAACTTGTTTGGTCGGTTTGGGAATGGGTTATGAAACGGGCAACCGATTCCGCCGCGGCGGCAACGGCGATATCGACCGGAGTTAAAACTCGGAATCAGCGGTTAGGTGTCGATAGTGATGGACGTCGGATCGCAAATCTTGCCGAAAGAGCAAAGAAAACGGGAAAATCGATCGGCGTTGTCAGTTCGGTAGAGTTTAGCCATGCAACCCCGGCGGGATTTCTCATTCATAACACTCATCGCAAAAACTACCGGGAGATCGCCCAAGCGATGATCGATTCCAGCAACGCCGACGTGATTATCGGTTGCGGACATCCTCTATACGACGACAATGGCAATCCAATTCCGGAAGCGAATTTAACCGATAAGTCTTATGAATGGGTCGGCGGTAAAGAGCAGTGGTTAAACATCGTCAGCGGAAAAGCCGGCGGCACGTCTCCGTTTACTTTTGTTGAAACCGTAGCGCAGTTTCAAGAAATCGCACACGGTGAAGAAGTTCCCAAACGCTTGCTGGGAATTCCGCGAGTGCACGAAACACTGCAATGCCGTCGTACGCCGCATCCGAAGGGTAACGACACAGTTACCCAACCGTATTCACAACCGCGAAACCGTGACGTTCCGTCTTTAGCGTTGTTATCGGTCGCCTCACTTCAGACGCTGCGCCAAAATCGTAATGGTTTTTTCGTTATGATTGAAGGGGGGGCAATCGATTGGGCAGGGCATGACAATTGGCAAGCGCGGCTAATTGAAGAAATGGACGAGTTTAATGCGGCGGTCGATTCGGTCGTGCGATGGATCGAAACCAACAGCAGTTGGGATGAAACACTGCTCATTGTTACTGGGGATCACGAAACCGGTTATCTTTGGGGTCCCGGTTCCGGAGCAAATTCACAACCGATGTGGCAGCCGCTCATCGATAACGGCAAGGGAAAATTGCCGGGAATGTGGTTTTGCAGCGATTCACATGTGAATAGCGTTATCCCATTCTATGCAAAAGGGGCTGAGGCATTCCGATTTAACGAGTTAGCAAAATATACTGATCCAGTATGGGGTAAGTATCTCGATAATACCGATATTTTCCACGTCTGTAATACGCTGTTAGCAGAAACACGTTGACACCAGCCCATTCAATCAAATTCGATAGATCAATGGTTGCCAGCCAAACAATGCTCTATTGTAGCTCGCCGAATGTGACAAGCAATCGAAGAATCGACAACAATCTAAGCTCTCTTCAATAAACTGGGTGATTAACGCAAAGAAACACTATATTCAAAAAGTTACAATCCGAATTGCGATTACAATCATCTGTTTTACTAAAAGGAACAGCGCATGTTCGATCTTGAAGCGTACTACTCACCGGAAAATTCCAAAATCGATTACGCTTATCGTCAACTTAGTCAAGTTATCGAAGAGATTGCCCGCGAGACCAGCTCACCAGAAGCTTTCTCCGGCGACGACCACTATCGCGAGTACTTCCACACTCTTGCAGAGTATTTTACATCTCTGATCGCATTGGAACGGCAGGTTTCCGAGCTTTACTACCGCGAAACGTCTTTCGATGCGTTGTATCGAGCGAATCACGAGTTTTTTCGCGACCTCTTACCTTCCGAGTACACGAATAGCTACTGTAATCCTGCTTTTGCAGTCGATCGGTTCGGAATGGAAATCGGGCGGCTTCTCGCAACTTTCTCTTCGGAATGCCGACGATTGATTTTCAGTGCGCACCACCACGAACGCTTCGTAATGTACGAGTACCTCGAAGCATTTTGCGAGGGATATCGAACCTACTGCGAGGGAAAACGAAGCGATTCGGAACTTCGCGCTCCCTTCACGAAACCTGCGAGAACATTATCGGTAGAGAAATCACGAATTAGCGTCCGGAAACGGTTTGATCCAACTTACAAGTTGTTTCACTCGATCGTCGAAGAGTGTTGCAGTTCCGATAAGAGCTACCTGTTTCGCTACGGCGTTTACATCTCCGATAATGAAATTCGTACCGCTGAGTTTATTGATCAACTTCCACAATCGAGAATCGTCGAATTGGCAAAACTGATAGCAAATGCCTATCAAACCGGTTTTGCAATCGACAACAAAAATCTCAGCGACAAATCAACAGTATGTTTATCATATCCAATTGGTTACGAACGTATCGTACAACAAATTGCGATTGAATTTGAAGCGCTACAGCTACAAATTGTGAATTTGAGTCCAACCGGCACCGTTATCAACCGACAATACTTGTATGACCACCGATTTTCAAACGCATTGGTGTTGGATCGCGCTTATGCCGAAAAAGCGCTTGCATGCACTTCAACTGCATACGAGCTTGAGAAAGCTAATTTGTCTGCATATTCCGGCATTGTTTTAATCGAAACTTTCGGTGAACCGACGTTTCAACCTGTCGAGCAACCGGCATCGTTACGGTATTCCGAAGAACAACAAGAAATATATCAAGACCTTACCAGTCGGCGGTCGCAGCTATACTATACTTATATACCCGCCAGTGAAACCAGTTTTGCCATGATCGCATTCCCCTCACCCGAAATCGGCGAACGGTACGAAGAGATGTTTAACGACATTTACGCGGTTAATACGTTAGAATCGGACAAATATCTGCAATTGCAGGAAAAGTTAATCACGATTCTCGATCAAGCTGTTTCGGTGGAAGTCAAAGGAACGAACGGAAACCGCACCGATATTACGGTGGCAATGCAGGAATTACACAACCCAAACTCAAACTCGAATTTTATCAACTGCGGCGCCGATGTGAATATTCCAGTCGGTGAGGTTTTTACATCCCCCCAACTTGCAGGCACCAATGGGGTGTTGCATATCGGACAGACCTATCTCAATAGTTTAGAGTACATCGATCTGCAATTGACGTTTCGCGACGGATACATTGTTACGTACGACTGCAATAACTTCAATGATCCAAACGCCAATCGTAAATACATCGAAGAAAATCTGCTATTCCCTCACCAGACGTTACCGTTGGGCGAATTCGCGATCGGTACAAATACTTTGGCATACACGATTGCCCATAAGTATTCGATTCTCCCTATTCTCCCTATTCTCATCATCGAAAAAATGGGTCCCCACTTTGCCATCGGCGATACTTGTTTTGTTCACGCGGAAGATGTCCCGGTCTATAATCCGCTTACCAAAAAAGAGATGGTAGCCCGCGACAACACCAAGTCGATTGGTCGCAAAACCGATAAAGCATCGGCATATACCAATCGGCATACCGATATCACCCTGCCTTACGAGAGCATCGGATTGCTCACAGCAGTTACGAGAGAGGGCAATCGAATCGATTTAATGCGTAATGGGCGATTTGTCTTACCCGGGTTGGAGGAGTTGAACGAACCATTGGATCGACTCACTCTCCACAAATAGACCTTCTCCCCGGAAATCCAACGGTTCGGGATGTCCGAGAAGGTTGTCTTGTAATTGAGAAAACTGGACATTTACAAAGTAAAACGAACACACGAACAACCGGTTGAACTGTATCCTGTTGTGTAACGCAGAGAATAACAGAGAGCACAAACATCGGTTATAGTTTGTCTGCTGGTACGAGGATTATCTTTGTTCTAATCTCACAAATTGTATCGAGCGTTGCTTTATAAAATGTCACCACATGTACAAAATGGGAACCGGTTACCCGATTCCCATTTTCTTTTAGATGTTCAGTGACTTAAAACCGTTCGGTTACGCTCTTGCCCTGCAGGAAGAGCTGGAGGTAATCCCTGCCGCCGGCTTTACTGTCGGTGCCGGATTGATTGAAGCCGCCGAATGGCTGTACACCAACGAGCGCGCCGGTGCATTTCCGATTGAGGTAGAGGTTGCCGCAATAGGCTTCACGCCGGACTTGTTCGATATGAGCGCGACGTTTGCCAAAGTATCCGCCGGTAAGACCGAAAATCGTATTGTTGAAGACCTTGAGACCTTCTTCGAACGACTTCACTTTGCAGACGGCGAGTACCGGTCCAAAGATTTCTTCTTGCATCAACCGAGCTTTCGGATCGACGTCGGCAATAATCGTCGGTGCGATAAACCAACCGGGAGAACCGGCTTTCTCGCCGCCTGCGACGCAACGCCCTTCCTTCTTACCGATTTCAATGTATTCGAGAATCTTCTCGTAGGCGCCTTTTTCGGACACCGGCCCATGCCAATTCGACAAGTCTTTTGTCGCGCCGGTCTTGAGGTTCTTGGTGCGGGCGACGACTTTCGCAAGTAATTCGTCGTACACTTTTTCGTGGACGATTAATCGCGAACAAGCGCTGCACTTCTGTCCTTGGAAACCGAATGCGGCGGTTACGATTTGCTCGGCGGCGAATTCGAGATCGGCGTCGTCGTCGACAAGAATCGCGTCTTTACCGCCCATTTCGAGGACAGTGCGTTTGAGCCATAGTTGACCGGGATGGACTTTCGATGCGCGTTGGAAAATCCGTTGTCCGATTTCCATCGAACCGGTGAAAGCGATGAACCGGGTTAACTTGTGATCGACAATGGTGTCACCAATCGCACCGCCGGGACCGGGGAGATAATTCACAACGCCTGCCGGGAGACCTGCTTCTTCGAGAATTTCCATGAAACGGTAGGCAATGACCGGGGTGATCGACGCCGGCTTGAGCAAGACTGTGTTGCCGGTGACGAGCGAAGCGGCGGTCATACCGACCATAATCGCACAGGGGAAATTCCACGGGGGAATAACCGCGCCGACGCCCAACGGAATGTAATAGAGATTGTTCTCTTCGCCGGCGAAATCGGTGACTGGTTGGCGTTCATTCAAACGCATCATCTCGCGGGCATAGAATTCGAGGAAATCGATCGCTTCGGCGGTATCGCCATCGGCTTCCATCCAGTTTTTGCCAATTTCGAGCACCATCGTGGCACTCATCTCATGTTTGCGACGGCGCATAATCGCGGCGGCGCGGAGCAGAATGCGGGCGCGGGCATCGGGATCGTAACTTTTCCACCACTCAAAAGTTTTGTTGGCGGACTTGATGGCGCGGAGTGCGAGTTCCTTGGTGCCTTTTCCGACGTAGCCGAGCACTTGATCGGGATTGGCCGGATTGGTCGATTTGATAGTGTCTTCGGTGAAGATGCGCTCGCCGCCGACGATGAGCGGGATTTTCTCGCCGACACGGGATTCGACGAGCTGGAGCGCTGCCTCGAATGCGGCTTTATTCGCGGGATCCGCGAAGTTGGTCATCGGTTCGTTTTTGAATGGGGGTAGCATGGGAGTTCCTTCTCTGATACCGTAGGATTTCACGAACTTAACTGCAGTTTTCTACTGCGAAAGTATGGTAATTTACGACAAGAGGGACTATGTTCCCAAATTCACGAACTTTGGGGGGGGTGGCAACTTATTGGATTGGAACACTACCGTTTGTTGCCTCCATTCTACGCGTTAAATTCTCGGCGAGAAATGTGACATCCTGTCATACATCGGTTGCACCTACTATCAACTTCAGTGTTTCACCAATATCAAAGACTAACTCGTCGCTTATCGACCCCAGTTTCTTTATAATGCGGTGTTTGTCGATCATGCGAGTTTGGAAGCAGACAACGAGACTATCTTTAACCAAACCACCTTCTCCAGCAGGGATGAAAACCAAACCCAATTCTGATTGTTTGATATGGGTGCATCGGTGATCGGGCAGACAATCACCCCATGCAACTTTGAGTTTAGCACGCTTGGCGACACAACAACACACGGACGGCTCTTACCCGATTGTTCGCTGCCGACAATCGGTTCCAAGTTAACCACAACCACATCGCCCCGTTCACACCTCATCGTCGTTCATTCCATCTAACTCGGTAGCACTCCACTCTTCTCCCACCGTGTTTATCAGTTTCGCGTGTTTTTTGGCGGTCATTGCTAATTGGGCAAGTTTTTCTGAACGCTCTTCGGCAGCGATTGCCCGGGCAAGCGCTTGGCGGCTAAATTCCGTCATCGACACCCCGTTTCGTTTCGCTAATCGTCGCAAACTTTTCCGTAGCGCAGGCGTTACGGGAATATTGATGCGAGCGGATTTTGCTCCGATTGTGGAATCCATGATTCCTCCTATGACATAATCATGTCATAAATTATTCCCGTTTTTTCGATCATGCAATGCTTTTTAACTCACAAATTCTACTCTTCAAAAACGTACACATCCTCAAATCGCTGAGATTGCATTAAAATTGGCTGTATACTCACAATTGGGTGAATTATGGATAGGGGGAAATCGCGATGAACAGGCATTCACGATTGGAAGCGCTTTTCCTGATGGTTTTCATCGGGCAATTCCTCCTTGCACCCGGTTGCAAGAAGACGACGACCAGCAAGGACGATGGAAACTCGAACGGTCGCTCGCTTGGTTACAGCGACATTGTCGGGTAACTGTCCGGTGAGACTATAATGTCGAACTCTACACTGCATGGGTAGCAATCGCTTTCATTGTCTTCTCATGAGACAATTATGAGATACTTGCTTCTCAAATTCTAACTTAGAATTCGGATTACAACGGCTTCAGTGCGTATCTTACAGGTTGAATTCACCCCTCCTCGAGGTGTTGGGTGAAAGGTGTAGGGTGTAGAGTTTAAGGGGGAACACAAGGTTCGCCCGTACTAACAACAAATTTGCACCGGCGGGGACGCCTGTACCACCAAAGCGGATTGCAACTTGCTAAACAAATCTTGCGTATAATATTAGATAGCCAAATGAAGAAAGCGAGTCCGGAGCAGCATTGGACGGTTTGAAGTATAGTCATATCACCACCCCGGAGGCGCTCCGCAAACTGAGCGTTGCCGAACTGCACGAGTTCGCTGCCGAGCTGCGCGCCGAACTAATCGACACGATTACCCAAGTCGGCGGCCATCTCGCGCCATCGCTCGGCGTCGTCGAGTTGACCATCGCCTTGCACCGGGTCTTCAATACCCCACGCGATAAAATCGTCTGGGATGTCGGACATCAAGCCTACGTCCACAAAATGCTCACCGGACGGCGCGACCGGTTGCATACCATTCGTCAATTCGGCGGGTTAAGCGGCTTCCTGAAACGGAACGAATCCGAATACGACGTGTTCGGCGCCGGGCATGCCTCCACTTCGATTTCCGCCGCCTTTGGTATCGCCTGCGCCCGCGATTTAGCAAATGAAGACTACAAAGTCATCGCAGTCATCGGCGACGGCGCAATGACCGGCGGCCTTGCCTACGAAGCATTGAACAATGCTGGCATCAGTGGCAAAAACATGCTGGTGATTTTGAACGACAATAATATGTCGATCAGCCCCAATGTCGGCGCCATCTCAAATTACTTGGTCGACATTCTCACCAATCGCCGCTACCGCAGGCTCCGCGACGAAATTTGGGATTTCACGAACAAACTGCCGGTCGGCCGTGACATTGTCCGTCACATAGGCAAAAAAGTCGAAGACGGGATGATCGCGCTCGCCACCAAAGGGATGTTGTTCGAAGACCTTGGTTTTCAATATGTCGGGCCGGTCAATGGCAACGATTTAGAAAAATTGCTCAGCACCCTCGAAAGTGTTAGCGTATTCAATGGGCCGGTTCTACTTCATATCCAGACCCAAAAAGGGAAAGGGTGGGATAAAGCGGAAGCCGACCCGGTAAAGTATCATGGCGTGAAAGCAGGGACTCCATCACCAAACTCACAGTCTTATGCGACACCGCTGCAAGCGAAACCACCATCGACCGAAGCGCCGGACACGATTGAAACCGACGTGAAACCGAACGCAAAAGATGCACTCTCGTATATGGATGCCTTCGGCGCCATTATGATCGAACAAGCGGAAGCGAATCCGAAAGTACTTGCCATCACTGCGGCAATGAGCGAAGGTACCGGACTCACCCAATTCGCTGAGAAATTCCCGCGGCAATTTTTTGATGTCGGGATTGCCGAAGCGCACGGCGTCTGCTTTGCGGCTGGATTAGCGACACAGGGCTACCGGCCGGTGTGCGCGATCTATTCGACGTTTTTACAGCGCGCGTTCGATCAAATTGTTCACGATGTCGCAACCCAACACCTACCGGTAATCTTCTGTCTCGACCGCGCCGGCTTGGTTGGAGAAGACGGCCCGACACACCACGGCACGTTGGATTTGAGTTACCTATCCTTGATTCAGGAGATGATTGTCGCTTGTCCCAAGGACGGCGACGAGTTGCGCGACCTCTTGACTACGGCGCTCTACGAAGCTGAGCGGCCGTTTGCGATTCGCTATCCGAAAGAATCATCAGTGGTGTTCACACTTGGCAAAGCTGGAAAAGTACTACCCATCGGCTCGTGGGAAGAGCATTTTCAGGGCAGCGAGCTAACGGTTCTGGCAACCGGTTCCATGTACGTCCGTGCCGAACAAACGGTGACGAAGTTGCGTAGCGAAGGGCATTCCATTGGATTAGTCAATGCGCGGTTTGTGAAACCAGTCGATGCCAATCTCCTCGTCGAGCTTTCCCTACGCACCAAACGCATTGTGACCATCGAAGAAAATGTCCCGGCGGGTGGATTGATTACCCACGTCCGGAATGCCTTGGCGGAATTGTCGTGTGCGCCGACTGTAACCGCATTCACGCTGCCCGACCGCTTTATCGAGCATGGCAAACGCGAAGAGCTGCTCGATCTGGTTGGACTTTCGGCGCGGGAAATCGAACGGAGATTGCGTTCCCTACTACTGGAAATCCCCCGCAAACCGGTTGAAATCGTTCCGACAATTGCCGAGCAACATACGTAATACTTTTCTACTGAACACGTTGCCGGTCGATATCGCAATCCCGGCGTTTATTGTTGAGGGGGAAGGAACTTCGTTGTCAGAAAATGGGAAAATTCAGATCGTCATCGACGACCGCGCCGGCTTCTGTGGCGGGGTAAAACGGGTTGTCCGGCTTGCCGAGCAATCGCTTGCCAAAGGGGAAAAAATCCGCTCACTGGGCGATTTGATACATAACGATCCCGAAATCAACCGACTCAAAAAACAAGGTCTCGAAATCGTCGACCATTCGTTTATCGAAGCCCCGGAAAACGGCTCGGTGTTATTAATCAGGGCGCATGGCGAACCCCCCTCGACCTTTACCAACGCGTTGGAACAAAATATTACCTTGATCGATGGCACTTGCCCGGTAGTAACAAAATCGCAGAAAATTGCTCGGGAAGCTTATCAACGCGGTGAGCAGGTCATCATCGTCGGCAAGAAGTATCACGCCGAGGTAAAAGGGATTATCGGACATTGCGACGGGAAAGCGCAGGCGATTATGCATGAGGAAGACCTCGAGCAAATCGTTCTGGACCGCAATCTTCCCGTATTTGTGCTTGCCCAAACGACGATTTCTCCGGAAGAATTTCACGCCGGCGTCGAATGGATTCGGCAACGTGGTTATCAAGTGAAGATTCACGATACATTGTGCCGATTTGTTACCGGTCGCGACAAAGACCTCACGAACTTCGCCGCGACGTGCGATGTGATTTTAATTGTCGGCGGACATAAATCGTCGAACACAAAATATCTCCATTCCGTCTGTCATGAGATTAATCCGCGCAGTTATCAGATCGAAGATGAGACCGAAATCGATTTCGATTGGTTTCAAGACGTGAAAAGCATTGGCGTCACCGGCAGCGCCAGCACTCCACCGTGGATGCTGGAACGGATTCACGACGTATTGGAAGAAAAATTGAATGGCATTTGTAATGAAAACAACTGAAGAAAGAATCTCCGGTCCCACCCGGAAAATCCGCGAAATCGTCCAGCAGGAAGCGACCAACGACTCCAGCGAAGTAGTGCCGCTTGTAAAACGCCGTCCCGACTGGATTCGCGGTAAGTTACCGAGTCCGCATTTAACCGGACATACCCGCGACATCGTCCGTAGTCACGGTTTGAATACGGTCTGTGAAGAAGCGCACTGTCCGAACCTCGGCGAATGTTGGCAGAAAAAACATGCGACGATCATGATTCTCGGCGATGTTTGTACCCGGTCATGTGGATTCTGTGCGGTGAAAACCGGCAAGCCGAACGAACTCGATTGGGACGAACCACGTCGGGTCGGAATGGCGGTTGCCGATATGGGACTCAAACATGTCGTAATCACCTCGGTGAATCGCGATGAGTTGCTACTCGGCGGCGCAGACATTTTTGCCGCTACGATTACTGAAATCCGCAAGCTTGCTCCCAATACCCGGATCGAAGTGCTAACACCGGATTTCAAGGGGTATGAACCTGCCCTGAAAATTTGTTTCGACGCGAAACCCGATGTCTTCAACCACAATGTCGAAACGGTACCACATTTATATTACAAAGTGCGCCCCCAAGCGAAATACGAACGTTCGTTGGAAGTCCTCCGTGCAGGAAAAGAAGCGGGTCTAATCACAAAGTCCGGTGTAATGGTCGGATTAGGCGAAGAGTTCGATGAATTGGTTCAGGTAATGAAAGATTTGCGCGCGGTCGATTGCGATATGATTACGATTGGGCAATACCTCCAACCGACGAAAAATCATCTGCCCGTTGTCCGGTTTATGCACCCCGATGAATTCAAGGAATTAGAGCGGATTGGTTACGAAATTGGGTTTGGCAGCGTCGCGAGTGGCCCGATGGTACGTTCGAGTTACAATGCCGAGGAATTTTTCGAGCGATCAAAGGTGAAGGTTTTGCTCGAACAACACCGCCATTAAATAAGTAAATGGGGCTCATTTGAGCCCCATTCTTTATTTGATGAGGTGGATTTCCTGCAGGGAAACACCATTACTTGTTTTCATTCTTACAAAGTAAGTCCCACTTGCAACAGCATCCGCCCGCCAATGATAAGAACCATCACCTCCTGGCAAATATCCTTTGCGCAATTCCGTGACGACTCTTCCCGTTACATCGTATACTGCAATCGTTGCATCGCCCGCTTGTGGGAGCGAGTAGCGAATTGTCGTCGATGAGTTGAATGGGTTGGGGTAAGCAAGTGTTATCCGCGGAGATGTGGGTAGAGTATTTTCACTTGGATACTCCTGGGTGCTGGATTCAGGGAAGACTGGAGCTGTACGGAAGGGAAACGGATTCACAAAGTCGGGAAGGTTCATTCCCAGTCCTGCGAGATTCATCACATGATGAGGCCCGGTGGGATCGTCCCAGTAGCAGTTGGGAACGTTGGCGGTATCGAGGCGGGTCTCGCCATCTGGAACCGTTTCAAATTGCGCGTTATCGATAAAGTCCGTGTTTTGAACGAAGATGTTTGTATTAAAACCACGATTAGAGAAGAGTGGTGATTGGTTCCCGCGAAAGATACTTTGGAATATTTGACAGTTACTTACCCGGAACAAAACAGACGAGCCGCTGTTGTTACGGAACTCACAGTCGAAAAATTGAAGCCGGGAAGTTCCGTAAAAATATCCCATACTGTTTCCGATAGAATTTGAAAACCGACAATTCCGGAATTGAACGGGAGGATTTATTGTATTCGAGAATACGATAGGATCCTGATTCGTGACATTGATCGAGTCGAATATGCAGTTCGAGATTTCACTACGTGTGCAGTTAGGCATAACTGACACAACCGTTAGACTACCCGAACCGATGAAATTAGTATTCTCTATCAAATAGTAGTTACGTAAATCAACGACACCACCCCGATTCCTAAAAAGACTATTTTGAATGATTGTTGTATCCCCACCGTGAATCATACGATTAGAGTTAGTCATGGAGTTTCTTCGATCAAAGAAGGAACTGTAAGTGATGCGTAGCGTCCCATTACAATATATCATAGGATTTAAACCGATTGTGTCGCGATAAAACACACACTTTTCAAACACACCTTCAGATTCTAATCCATTAATTCTGATAGTACCAGAACTGTAACTACGCGAGGAATCAAATACACCTTCGATCCGACAGTCAATCATAGAAATTCTCGAATTCGTAGATGTTAGCAGCAAGTTCGCGGAAGTCATTGTATCAGATTGAAAATGAATGCCGTAAAGTTTTAAACTCGTACTATCGACATGAATTAGCGTATCTCCAGTGCAGTGCCAAATTGTATTCTGCAGATCATTGGTATCTCTGGTGAATACGGAACGGGAGATGATTGACAACGGAAACGATACAGTGACATTCTCCCGGTAATCGCCCGGAAGCAACATCACAGTATCGTTGGCTAGCGATGCTTCCAACGCACTGGTGATGGTTGGATAGAGATCGGGTACTACCCGGATTGTTCCAAAAGCGGTTAGGGGTACTAACAAAAAGAGTAAAAGCAGGAAACATGCTGTTCGCATTGCACCTCTTAGTGTACAAACGATACTTTTACAGTATAGTATTTGTAGGTGCCTCACACAAGAAAATTTCTTCTTCGAGAATTAATTCCGGTTATTTGCCCTCCTGACCAATACGTGTTGTGCGATATCGTTGTCCAGTGCGAGGGTCGTTTGCTCGCAATCAAGGACAAGCGCCGGATGGATTTGACGAATTGTGAGCGTACTGCCAAGTGAGATCCCGAGTCGAATTAATTTCTCGGCGGCATCTTCATCGAGAATCGAATGGACGACATATTGATCGCTGCTTTTTACCCGGGTGAGGGGAAACCAGAACGGTTTGACTGCATGTTCCTTGGTAACGCAACATTCCCCCGGAGGAATTGGATGACCGTGGGGGCATTTCGTCGGGTGTCCCAACAATGTGCAAATCGAATCGGCGACATCGTCCGGCAACGAGTGATCCATTTGACAAGCCGGTCCCTCGGTCTTCTCATCGCGGTCGAGCGTTATTCCCAGAATATCGACCAACAACCGTTCCGCTAACCGGTGGCGGCGGATAAATGTTTTATACTGCTTCTCTCCATCGACTGTCCATCCGGCGATGTTCACGCCATCGAGCCGACAGCTCCATTGGATGATATTCTCCTGCACCAAATCGTTGAGCTGCTGCTGCTCGAATCCCTTCTCCAATAATTCCGGTAGCGTCGATTTTTCCTGCTCGAATAGCAGACCCAGCCGCTCAAACAAGTGAGTACTGTCATCGGGTTCTTTCCCGGACATAAACCGGCAGGTCTCGCCGCCGTGCAAACATCTGTAGATCTCTTTTGGCATGTTTTGCTTTCTTATCGGATAATTCAGTAGCCGCAGGCTTTAGCCTGCGAAAAAACATGTGTGATACAACCGTCTTTCTCCCAAATGGTAGCCGCAGGCTTTAGCCTGCGATTCTAAAATATGTGTATCGGCGTGGGCTAAAGCCCACGGCTACCAGAGTTCTAAACAAACAAAACAAAATGGAATTCATCATGCGAAAACGTGCAACGAGCGGAGGATAATGTTTAACACCGCCCCCACTGCAACGGCATATACCGAAATGAAGGTCGCCATTACGATCCCGGTTTTCATGCCCTGCTCTTTGATAATCGCAAAGAAGCTGGCAAGACACGGAATGAAGAGAATCATCACCGCAAGCGATACCGTTACCTGGGTCAAGTCAAGCAACCCTTGCTTTTCCAACATGAAGAGACCAGCAGCGCCATAATCGCGGCGGAGGAATCCGAGCAAAAACGCTTTCGCACTCTCAGCCGGCAAATCGAGCAAACCAGCTAATATCGGTTTCGTTGCATTTTCGATAATCGTTAGCAATCCAATCCGATCCACTACAAAGAGAATACCAGTACCGATCAGGAACAATGGCACTGCTTCCACCAAGAACCACTTCACCCGGAACAAAGTTTTAATCAAGAGATTTTTGATGCGCGGAGTACGAATCGGCGGAATCTCCATCAGGAAACTCGATACTTTGCCGGGGAGAATTTTATTTGCCGTCCAACCGACGATAACAAGCTGCATCACAACTGTCACGGCGATAATCGCTAAAACTAAGGGATTCAGCGCGGAACTCATACCGAGAATTACACCCAATTGCGCTGAACAGGGTACACCTAATCCCAATAGCAAGGTGGCAATTATCCGCTCTTTTTTCGTTTCGAGAGTACGGGTGGTGAAGGTCGCCATCGTGTCGCAACCGAGTCCCAACACCATTGGCAAGACCGCTCTGCCATTGAGTCCAATCCGTTTGAATAAGCGATTGGAGAGAATCGTCAACCGGGGGAGATAGCCGCTATCCTCAAGTATGCCAAAAGCAAGAAAGAAGAAGAAAATTACCGGTAATACAATCGCAATCGCATAGGTTAATCCGACCGTGATGAGGCCATATTGCCCGACGAACATATCAACAAAAAATGTTCCTACTGCACCATACTGCTTGAGTGGCGCGAGTAAATTGATTATGAAAGGATTGATGTAGCCGACGACTTCCCCGGTCTCGGCATCGATGCCGCCAAAGATGCCGTTTTCGATCAAATCGACTAAATCGCCCGCCGCCCATACCCCGACCAATTCATACATCAGATAAAGCACAAGCAGTAAAAACGGCAACCCCCAAAGCGGGTGCATCATCCAGTTGCCCAAACGCTCGCGCCACACCGGCACCGTTCGCTGCGGCGTAACAATGTAGCTGCCGAACCGCTCCTCGATGTTTTGTTTTCGGGTGCGCGACACTAAAAATGAGAGCGGCTCGAAGAATCGTTCTTTTGTTTTCGCGATGTTCGCATTAACGGTCGCATGCAATTGTTCCGGTACGGCTTGGTTGTGGTGCAACGCCGCGATAATCGTTTTATCGCCGGATAACACCGACAACGCCGCTCCCCGCGGGGCACACCCGTTGTTTGGTAATGCTGCTGCCAGCTCCTTGACCGCTTCTTCAACCACCGGGTGAAATTCGGGGTGGAAATGGGGACGAACAAATTTGGTAAGATGCTGTTTCAGTTCGTGTATCCCGACCCGCATCGTCGCAATCGCAGTTATTACGGGAACGCCTAACGCTTTCGATAA